>DASUEW010000880.1:0-2324 GCA_036274875.1 Ilumatobacteraceae bacterium | reverse complement strand
CATCGGTGAGCGCGACAGGGTTGGTCACTCCTCCGGCCGTGTACGTGGCCGTCACGGTCCACTCGTCGACCGCCGACTTCGTGTACGTCAGGTTGATCGGCACAACAACGCCCTGGGAGTCGTTGCCGGTCACCGTGACCGTGAACGAGTCGCCGAGGGCCGCTTCGGCCGAGAGGTTGCCGCCGAGCTCGGCGAGCTCGGTCTGGTTGGGCGGCTGCAGTTCGCCGACGCGGATCTGGACGCCACCGATGGCCTGGTTGGTGTCGATCGCGCCGGCGTTGTCGGCCTGCCAACCCTGCACCAGCATGCCCTCCTGGGTGGTGAGGTTGCCGGCGGCGTCGAGCGTGAACGAGCCGGCGCGGGTGTAGAGCTGCTGGCTGTTGCCCTGCACGACGAAGAAGCCGTCGCCCTGGATGGCGAGGTCGGTGGAGCGCCCGGTGCGCTGGATGGCGCCCTGGGCGAACGACTGCACCGTGCCGACGAGGCGCGAGCCGAGGCCGATCTGGGCCGGGTTCGTGCCGCCGGCGGTGGTGGTGGGTGCCCCGGCGCCCTGGAGGGTCTGGGTGAGCACGTCGGAGAAGACCGTGGTCGAGCTCTTGAAGCCGACGGTCGAGACGTTGGCGATGTCGTTGCCGACGACGTCGAGCATGGTCTGGTGGTTGCGAAGGCCCGAGAGGGCGCTGGACATGGCACGGATCATTGGAAGGCTCCTGTTTGAGAGGTGTGAGAGGTCTGAAGAGGGGTGAAGGTCGAGATGGAGAGGACTGGTGAGTGGTCGGGCGTCATGCTGTCGCTGCTGGCACGGGCTCCGGTACTGGTGCGACTGGTGCCGCCGCAGGTGCGGCGGAGATCGATGTGACCCCGTCGTACGGGACCTCCCAGGCGCCGGTGCCGAGTAGCACCTCGTCGCCGTCGAAGCGGACCCATGACACGACGCCCGTGGTGACGACGCCGTCGGGATTGGCGAACGTGATCTGCTTGCCGACCATCGAGCCGGCGAGCGTGAGCTTGTCGGTGGTGCCCTGACGCTCGAGCGACGTGGCGATCGTCGCCAGTTGGTCGACCATGCTGAGCTGGGCCGACTGGGCGACCATCGCGCTGGAGTCCACCGGCTTCGTGGGGTCCTGGTACCTGAGCTGGGCGACGAGCAACTTCAAGAACGCATCGCGGTCGAGGAGTGCCGACGGATTGACGGGCTCCGGACCCGGCTCCCTGACGCCCGGGGCAGCGTTGCTGCTGATCGGAGGGATTGTCGAAGTTGGCATGTCGCAGTCCTTGTCTCTTCCTTGGGTCTTTGTGTGTAGGTCGTGGTCGTCGGTGGGTTGGAGTGGCTGGCCGGGAGCGTCAGAGACGCAGGTCGAGGTGCCCGTCGGCTTCATGGGCGTCGTGAATTGGTGTCGCGGAAGCCCGCCCAGCGGCCGATCGAGCGGTCGGGCGACCTCGGTCGCCATCGCTCGTGGCGGCGGGCTGGCCGGTGTGGTCGCGATCCGCGGCGCGGGCGTCGACGTCGAACGATCCGAGCTGCAGCCCGGCGTCGGCGAGGTCATGACGCAGGTCGGCCTGCTGGCGCACGAGCGCGTCGCGCACGATCGCCTCGCCGGCGCTGACCGTCAGATGGACGGTGCGCTGCTCGGTCGTCGCAACCACACGCAGCGGGCCGAGGCCCTCGTCGTTGAGGTCGACCGCGATCGTCCGCGGGGGTGCGAGTCGGATCGGAGGCGCCAGATCGTCGGCGGCGTCGGTGATGAGCGCAGCCGGCGCTCCCGCAACCCGGGCCGGCGCGTCGTCGCGTCGGAGGGAAGATGCGGGGTTCACGATTACCGGAGGTGTCGTCGTATCTGGGCCATCCGCGCTGTCGACGCCGGCGACGCTTTCGATCTTGGCGTCGATCTTGGCGTCGACGTCGTCGCTCGAGGCGTCGAGCGCCAACTCGCTCGCGGCGCCGAGCGATGTCTGATGCGGTGCCGGATCCGCTCCGCGATCGGACGCGGCTGACGTCGCGATCGGGCTGGTTTCCACCGGTGAACCGAGCGTGGGAAGCGGGGCCGCTGCGTCAGCGGTCGTGACCGCTTCGGTCGATGCGCTCGGCAGGCTTGCGGAGGCGGTCGGATCTGTCGTCGTCGGATCTGCCGGGGCCGTGGCCGGGGCTGGTGTGTCGGTGGGGGTCGGCAGGGTTGCGGTGGCGGTCGGATCTGTCGTGGCCGGTGCTGGTGTGTCGGTGATGGCGAGCAGGATTCCGGTGGCGGTCGGATCTGTGGTGGCTGGGGCCGGCACGCCCGTGGTGGCGCCGGTCGGGACGGTTCCGGTCAGGGTGGGTTCTGCGG
>DASUEW010000879.1:0-14629 GCA_036274875.1 Ilumatobacteraceae bacterium | reverse complement strand
TGCCGTCGGCGTGCGTGACGGACAGCGCACCCGACCCGATCGGAGCGCCGTCTGCGATGTCAACGGCGAGTACCTCGACAGCACGCGATCCGGTGATGGTCACGGCGAAGTGGTTCAGGTCGTCGTCGAAGCCGACGACGGCGGTGCTGACGTCAGGGGCGCCCGGCTGGCTGGCGCGTGGGTCGACGGCGCTCGAGCACGCCGATAGCGCGACCAGCGCGACAGCCGTCGCCACGGCTGGCCATCGTCTCGTTGTGCTCGTCATGTCTCCCCGCTCTGGCCCCACGTCAGCCGGTGCCTCACCCAAGGCACTCGGTACTACTGTGCGTAGCGAGATCACTACTTTCAGAGAGGACTCAGGGTGATCGGCGGGTGAATCCGCCCAGCGCGGCCGCCCGAGCAGTCTGCGAGGAGCAGTCGGCCAGCGGGGACGGCGCATGGAAGGCGCTGCCGTGCGGTCGCGTCGACGTGCAGTTCGCTAGTGGTCGTCCGGCAGGGCTGGACCTTGCTGCCGGTCGATCCAGGCGTGGATCGTGCGGGCCAACTCCCCGAGTGGGGTCATTCCGTTGCCCAGGACGACGTCGTGGAAGTCGCGCACCGAGAACAGGATGCCGAGTCGGTCCTCCGCCTCGCGGCGAAGTCGTTGCATCTCGAGGCGACCGACCATGTAGCTCGTCGCTTGGCCGGGGTCGCCGATGTAGCGGTCGACCTCCTGCTGGGCGTTGTCTCGACGCTGCGCGGTGTGGTCGACCAGGAACGTGATGGCATCGTCGCGGGTCCACCCCAGAGCGTGCAGCCCGGTGTCGGCGACGAGGCGGGCAGCGCGCAGAGAGTCCAATGTGAGCATGCCGAGTCGTTGGAGCGGGGAGCTGTAGAGCGACATCTCATCGGCGAGGCGTTCGGCGTAGAGACCCCAGCCTTCGCTGTAGCTCATCACCTCGTGCTGGCCGACGATCGGGTGGAGATCGAGCTCGAGGGCCAACGCCACCTGGAGGTGGTGGCCGGGTATCGCCTCGTGGAAGGTGGTGACTTCGAGCTGGTAGCGCGTCCACGCACTGGGATCCGCGGTCTTGACGAAGAACGTGCCGCTCCGCCCCCCGTCCGGTGAGGGCCCGGTGTAGTACGCGAGCGCGCCGGCGTCGACGGCGACCGCCGCGCACCGCGCACTCGGAAGGCGCGTGAACCACCGTGGGGCTTCGGCTTCGGCGCGGGCGAGCGCCGCCACGGCGTCGGCGATGATCTCGTCCGCCGTGTCGTACCGGAGCGCGGCGTCGGTGCGGAGCAGGTCGCGGACCTGCGCCGGATCGTCGATGCCGATCGCAGCCGGGCCGATCGCGCGGTACTCGTCGTCGAGGAGGGCGAGCTGCTCCCGGCCCAGTTCGTGAACGGCATCAGGAGTGAGGTCGGTCGACGTCGACGCCCACAACAGCTTGCGGTACGCGTCGACACCACCGGGAAGGTGACAGATGCCGGCCTGCTCGTCAGAACGCGCTGCTGGCAGCACCTCGTCGTGCAGCGTCGCCCGCAACCGGGCAACCGCAGGTCGCGCGGCGTCGCGGATCGCGTCCAGGACGTCGGCTCGCCAGGCGTCGCGCTCGGCCTCGGACGCTTCGGTCGGCGGGGACTGCGACGCGAGCGGGTCATCCGCCAGGTCGGTCTCGAGCAGCGCATCGAACGATGCGACAACGGCCGCGACCCCTCTGGCGGTCGCCACCCGTCCCGATGCCACACCCTCGCGAAGGCCCGCGATCCACCCGTCGACGAACGAGGGCAGCGATCGCAACTTGGCGATGTAGCCGTCGCCGTGTCGTCGGGTGACCAACGCGTAGTCGGGCACGAAAACCGACAGGAACGTGGCGAAGTTGAAGGGGCCGGCGACCAGCGCCAGATCACGCGCGAATGGCAACGTCGCCGCGGTGGCACTGGCGCTGAACGACAGCGCTCCCAGCATCGTGCGTTCCCGATCGCTGAGATCCCCCGCCGTCATCCCCTCCGCACGCTGGGCGAACCCGTTGAGTCGCTCGACCCGTGCGGCGACACCCGTCGGGCTGAAGTCCTCCCAATGCTCGACCTGGTCGACGTCGCCCCGATCGATGTTCCACATGTGCGCAGTGCTGCGGTGGTACTGCCAGTACTCATCGGCGAGGGCGACCGCACCAGACACGGCGGACGAGCGTATCCCGGCTCGACCGCCACCATCCCGGCCCCGGACGACGCCAAGAGTCGGTCACCCGGCGCATTCGAAGGTCTGACCGCAGCGCGGCGATGTGAACGCGCACGCGCCGGACTTCCGTGGCCCGAGCGCGAATTCGCCCGATCGGGGGTGCACGCAGGGATAAAGTCGGCGCGGGAGGGGTGGGAATGTCCGTGAAGCGGCTCTTCATCGCCACAAGCCGATTGAGCGCCCGCGCGTGCTCGGTACTGGTCGGCGACATGGCCGCGCTCGGCTACCAGGTCGAGTGGGACCGAACGCTTCCGGGTGGCAACGCGTGGTGGGCCCGGACGCTCGACGAGGTCGAGCGCGCCGATGCCTTCGTGTATGCGGTCACCAGGGCCTCGGTCGCCTCCTCGGCGTGCCAGGAACAGATGGAATACGCCTTCACCCTCGACAAGCCGGTCCTGCCGGTGCTCCTCGAAGACGATGTGTCCGACGTCGACCTGCCGACGAACCTGGGCGCGATTCAGCGAGTCGACTACCGGACCGCATCGTCGTCAGCCATGGCCGAGCTGTTCTCGGCCCTGCGCGGCCTGCCCGAAGCGTCGGCGACGGCTGGAACGGCAACTCGGCCTGAATGCCCCCTCGAGTACACGCTCGACATCGCGGCCCGGATGGCGTCGCCGACACATCTGACTCGAATCGAGCAGGATTCGATCCTCGCTCAAATCGGCGCTCTCGTCGATGCCGGGTACAGCGCGACCGAGTTGGAGCCACTGCTCAGCGGACTGCAACAACGACGTCTCGATCTGACCGTCTCTGCCAGCTCGCGGCTCGATGAGCTGGAGCGCGTGCTCGCGTCGTCCTCCTCGACCCCGATCGCCCTGCCCGAGCGCGCCGGTGCGCCGGTCGAGGCCGCGCACGTGGGTGATCCGCCGGTGCGCAGCCTCTTCGTGAGCTACAGCCGCTCGGAGCGCGACCTCGTCGACCACCTGGTTGCCGACATGCGCCGGCTCGGTTTCCTGATCTGGATCGATCAGAACCTCCCCGGCGGTTCGACGTGGTGGGACCAGGTGCTGCTCAACATTCGCGAGTCGGACGCGTTGGTCTTTGCCGCCGGCCCGGCGTCGATCGCGTCCAGAGCCTGCCTCGCCGAACTCGAGTACGCCAGGCTGCTGGGCAAGCCGATCGCCCGCTTCGACCTGGGACCAGGAGAGCTCGGTGCCGCTGACAGTGGCGCGCTGGCGGGGATCAGCGCGGCCCGTTACTTGCCGGACGACAAGCCGTCGATCGCCGCGATCGCCACGATGCTCACCGGTCTGTCGCGCACCATGCTGCCACCGTTGCTGCCTCCGTCACCAGATGTGCCGGCGACCTACACGTTCGACGTCCAGAACCAGCTTCGGTCCAGCCGCGAGCTCGACCCTGCGGATCAAGCGGAGCTGATCGATCAGATCAGGCGTTACGCCGAGGAGGGAGTGTCGGTCGGCGATCTCGGTCGCCTTCTGACGAGCTTCAGGAAGCGGGGCGACATCACGATGCGCAGCCTTGCCGATGTCGCCGAGCTGGAAGCCCAGCTCGGAATCGCGGCCGCCGCGGACGCGGCGCACCCGGCGGGCGAGCACGCCGCGGCGGCCGCGGAGGCCGAGCGCAAGAACGCCGAAGCCGAGCAGGCCCGCCGCGACGCCGAGGCCGCGGAAGCGCGCCGCCAGGCCGAAGACGAGCAAGCCCGCCAACAGTTGCTCGAGCAGGCGGAGGAGAACCGGCGACGGTCCGAGGACGAGGAGCGGCGACGTCGCGCCGCCGAACAAGAGCTGGCCGCGCTTCGAGCCGCGGAGGAGCAATCCCGACTCCAGAGCCCGCCCGTGACGAGCCCGCCGCGCCGGCGGAGCCGGGCCGGGTGGGTGTTGCTGGTGCTGTTGGTCCTCGGGGCAGGAGCAGGGGCGGCCGTGTGGGCGATGAACAGGTCCGATTCTCAGGGCGGCGACGACCCGCCGCGGCGCACCGTCGTCGACCCGGTGTTCACCGTCGACGAGCCGCTCACAACGACGTTCGACCCAGGGGTCGACACGTTCCAGGGGGTGAGCGGCCAGGCCGTGGTCGAGTGGGAGGTCAACGGGAACTTCCACTCGGCGACCATCCAGACCTCCGGCATCACGGGCGTTGTCGACGTGGAGATCACCGATGGGACCGGCGCGTTCATCGTGGTGCGTGAGGATCTGACGTTGCGCAGCGATGACCAAGGCTTCTTGTACGAGGGCTCGTCGCCGAGATTCGTGCCAGGTGGTGATCCGGTGCCCGATTACTCCGAGGATTCGTTCCGGATGACCCAGGGATCGGATGGTCTGTTCACGTTCGATGCCGTGTGCGACGACTTCACGGGCTGCCATCCCGCGTTCACCACGCCTCTGTGATCGGCGGCCCGTCCGAGTCCGGCGGTTCGGGCGAGGCCGCCGAGTGGCGGTTCTTCAACGGCGGCTGCAGCGCGGCTCAGGCCGCGTGGGCGGACAGCGGTCACACCGCGAAGGCGGTGGCGAGCAGCTGGGTGGTCCAGACGACCGCTTGGTAGTAGGCGCGCGTGATGTGCGGTTCTGGTTCGCGGGAGGTGAGATCGGGGTGCTCGAGCTCGATCGCTTGTCGGAGCACGTCGGTGACTTGGTTGTCGACACCGAGCAGGGCGGCTCGGATGGTGTCGTTGACCGGGAGCTGGTCGACGATGTCGTGCATGGTTGTGTCGAACATCACGTCGAGCAGCGAGAGCATGCCCGCGGCGTAGAAGGTCGCCGGGTTGGGGGCGTTGAGGTGGACGGCGACGAGCTCGCAGAACTTGGCACGGGTGAGCGCGAGGGTGACGAGCTCGGCCGGTTTGTCGTCGAGCGCGCTCATCAGCGTGAGGCTGGTCCAGCTGCGCAGCGTGTCGCGGCCGAGCATCACGGAGGCGTGCTGGATCGAATCGACCTTGGTCGTGAGTCCGGCCGCGGCGGAGTTCACGAAGCGGAGCACCTTGACCGACATCGCCACGTCCCAGGCCAAGACGTCGACGATGTCGTCGAGGGTCGAGTTGGGGTCGTTGACGCGAGCGAGGATCTGGAGCAACGTCAGCTTGTTGGAGGGCACGGACCGAGCCGTCAGGGTGGACGGCCGGGCGAAGAAGTAGCCCTGGAAGAAGTCGGCGCCCGCCGCCGCCGCCGAACGGTGGTCGTCCAGGGCTTCGACGCGTTCGACGACGACGAGCCGTCCGGCGGCATGGTCGATGTCGATCCGTTGTCGAAGCGTGTCGCCGTGGGTGAGGGACAGGTCGTACTTGACGATCCGGGCGAGGTCGAGCAACGGTTCGAGCCGTGGGCTGTACGCGAAATCGTCGAGGGCGATCCAGTAGCCCTGTTCGACCAGGCGGGCGAGTCCTTCGCGCACCGCGTCGGTGGGTTCGACGTCTTCCAGGATCTCCAACACGACCCGGTCGATAGGAATCGATGCCAGGAGCTCGGGCTGGGTCACGTAGTTGGCGGTGAGGTTGACGAACGCACGCCTGTGGCCGACGAGGGTGTCGAGCCCGATCTCGGTGATCGCGCTCAGCAGCACCCGCGCTGTCGCGACATCACCATCGACGAACTCGGCCGACCCGGCCTTCGCCGCGCCGCGGAACAACAACTCGTAGCCGATCGTGTCCAGGGACCGATCCAAGATGGGTTGGCGACCAACGAACAGCGCAGCCCGTTGGTCAACGCGAGATGGTGTGCTCATTGGAGGGCTGCTTCGCTGATCAGTGAACCGGATCGACGGAAGATTCAACCCGCGTTCGAACGGCTTGTTCAACTCATGTCGTCTTGGGTTGCTCGGTGCCGGCACCCGGTCGGATCCACGTGAGGAGGTCGTGCACGGGCTTGGCGCCGCCACCGATGGCGAGGCCGGTGATCATCGCGTCCGCCCATCCGAACGGATCATCGCCGTGCCACGCGGTGGGATCGGACACATCACGGAGGATGCCGAAGCGAAGCACGAGCGAGGCGAGCGTGCCGAGGAAGATGCCCGCACCGAGCATGATCAGCGCTCGGTCGGCTTCGCGTCCGGGGACGTCGCGGAAGGCCCACCGTCCGACGGTGAACTCGAGCAGGCGCTCGATGCCCTGCGCGGCCCCATAGACGCCGATGCCGATCAGCCCGACCGCTCCGGCGAGCGAGGAGAAGTCCGAGAACCCCGGATTCGGTGTGTTCTCACCATCTCCACCGGTGTCGACGGGATCCACGGCGCCGTAACGCCGCACCCACACGATGGCGATGACGACGGCCAGGCCGAGTGCGACGACGCCGATCCAGCGGTAGCCGCGCTGGACGCGCGCCTCACCGCGAAACGCCTTGCGCAACCCGGCGCTGAAGTTCTGGCCGACTTCCCCCGGCGGAGCGTTGTGGTGCTCGTCGAGGACGCATCGCAACTCGTCGGTCGCTCCGGCGGGGATGGGGATCTCGCCCCCGCTGGATTCGACGAGCGCTCGCATGAACTGCGGGTCGGCTCGCCGATGCTCCCGCAGTTCGGCGCTCATCAGCCTGACCGTCGTGGCGGTGGATTCCGGATTCGCAACCGGCGGTGCCGGGGCGCCTTTGCGGAACAGGCGCCTGATCCAGGACCCAGCGGTGTCGAACACCGGCTGCAGCGCAGAGCCGAGCTTGCCGAGCCCTGCCGCGAGGTTGTACCTCGTCTGCAACGTGCCGTCGGCCGTCAGCACCGCGGCGACGCCACCGGCGATCCGATCCGACGCGGTGAGCGTTTCCTGCCGGAACAACGCGTCCAGCTCCTCGTCGGCGACCGTCGGCGCGCCGTCGTCGAGGACCGGATACGCGAGTACCGCCTCGGCATCGACGATGCCCGCACCCCAGTCGATGCCGAGCGTCGGGTCGGTCCACGGCCTGGCGGTCGCCTTGAGGACGTACATGAAGAGCTGCTGGAGCTTCCTGCCCGGATAGGCCGTGCGCAGGATCTCCGGGTCGTGCTTCTTCAGCCACAGGGCCGCAACACCCGCCGTGTGGGCTGTTGCGTAGGTGGTGCCGATGCCGGGCTCGAGCACCGGGTCACCAGCACCTCCCTTGCCGAAGTCGGGTCTCCACACATCGACTCCGGGAGCCGAGGCCGTGATCTCCGGCCCGCGCGACGATCCCTCCAAATAGGGCTCGGCGTCGGCCTTGACGCTCGCCATGGCGATCATGGTCGGATAGTTCGCCGGCTCGACGACGACACCGAACTCGTTGCCCGCCGCGCACACGACGACGAGGCCCTCGTCGATCGCGGCGTCGACCTGTTCCCGCAGATTCCGGAAGCGGAAGCCCCCCAGCGACATCGAGATGACGTGGCAGTTCGTCCTGCGTGCGAACGCGACGCCCTTCGCGACGTCGTCGTCGAACAGATGCACCGGGCCGCGCATCACCCGATACGGAACGACCGTCGCCTGCGGTGCGACCCCGATCATCGGGCTCTTCTCCCACCACTCTGGGGAGTACCGGTCGTGCTCGGACGATCCACCGGCCGCGACCAGAGCAGCCGTCCCCGTTCCGTGTCCGGCCGATCCCAACAGGTCGAGATCGAAGTAGTCCGCCTTGTCGATGAGCGGGTCGACCGGATCGCACTCGGGATTGAACACGGCGTGTTCGGGCGCCGTGTCGCGGCCGGGGTCGCCGCCGACAGCACCAGCACCAGCACCAGCACCCCGGATCGTCATCGCGATCGAACACGCTGGATCGAGCACGTCGTGGCCCGCGACGCGATCAACCCGCTCCTCGTCGACGCCGTGCGGATGCTGCGTCACCCCGGTGTCCATCATCGCGACACGGATGCCTTCTGCCCCGTCGACCGACTCCTGCAGCTCGCGGGTGACCCGCATCAGCTCCAACGACCGGCGGCGATGGCGGACCACCACCGGCGTGCGTGCGGACTCCTCCACGGGCAGGAGTGGCCGCGCCTTGATGTTCATGGAGGCGAGCCGGTAGAGCGCGCTGAAGGCGTCGTTCACGTACTGCGGAGTGCCCGGTGCCGACGACGTCGACATGTAGGCAAGCCGCTCACCGCGCTGGATGACCGTGCGCCAACCGGGCAGAACGTTGGCGACGGTGTCGGCATCGGCGTCGTCGGGCAACGCCAACACCAGACGATGGGTCACCCCATCCGATTCGTCTCCGTCTTGCTTGTCGGGCTCCGATTCGGTCGCCGCGCTGGGCTGCGATTCCGCTCGGGCCGCTTGCCGCTTCTCCGACGCGGACTTCTCGAACCGCGAGATGAGATCGTGCAGTGGCTTGCTCCCCGCGCCGATCGCGAGTCCGGTGGCGAAGATGTCGATCGACGGCGCGAACTTCTCCCACACCCAGCCCGAGCCGTCGATACCCCCACCTCGGAACAGCGCCAGGATCCGCAGGCCGAGGAACCCGCTCACCACGGTGGCGACGAGCAGCGAGAACGTGCCCACGAGGATGTTGCGATCGAGCCGGCGATCTCCGCCACCGACCCACGGCGCGATCAGCAACTCGGTCAGCCGCTCGATGGCGAGCGCGACCACGAACAGCGCAGCCGTCGCGACATAGAGGTTCTCGTTCACTTGGAGGAGGCGTTCGTCGCCCCAGCGGAAACCGAAGAAGAACGCGGTGACGACCGATGCGAGCAGGGCTGCGGCGACGACGCGCATCCGCCGTTGCCGGCTTCCGTCGAGCCATTGGCTCAGGGTGCTCGGACGCTGCTTGGACGCGACCGCTGCTACGGAACTCATCTCCACCCCCAGTGTGACGATTCTCGGCCGAGTCTCGCGTAGTCGCTTGACACGCACGCGCATGACCCGCGCCGCGTAGGTTCGACATCCGATGATTGCCAGGTTCGGCGAGTTCGAGCTCGATCAGGATCGATTCGAGCTCCGCCGCAACGGGGAGGCGGTGCTCATCGAGCCGCAGGTGTTCGAAGTCCTCGTGTACCTGCTCAACAACCGTGATCGACTGGTCACGAAAGAAGAGCTTCTCGACGAGGTCTGGGGCACCCGATTCGTCACCGAGTCGTCGCTGACGACGAGGATCAAGGTCGCCCGCCGGGCGGTCGCCGACGACGGCCGGCGGCAAGCTGTCATCCGCACCGTGCACGGACGCGGCTATCGGTTCGTCGCCGACGTGGTGGATATCGACGAACGTCCTGCGGGCGCGGCCACCTCGTCGAGCTCGATCGAGCAGGAACAGCAGATCTACTTCTGTCGCGCCTCCGACGGCGCACGGCTCGCCTACGCGGTGCATGGCGACGGGCCGGTGCTGATGAAAGCCGCGAACTGGCTGACCCACCTCGACTATGACTGGAACAGTCCGGTCTGGCGGCACTGGCTGCGCGGACTCGGCCAGGCCCACCGCGTCATCCGTTACGACGAGCGAGGTAGCGGACTGTCGGATCGCGACACCGACGACTACTCCCTGGACGCGTGGGTTCGTGATCTCGGCGCCGTGGCCGACCACGCCGGTCTGGACCGGTTCCCGCTACTCGGGATCTCGCAGGGCGCGGCCGTGGCGGTCGCGTACGCGGTCGCGAACCCCGAGCGCGTGAGCCATCTCGTGCTCTATGGCTCGTACGCGTGGGGTCCGTACGCCGACTCCTCGCCGGATCGTCACCGTGCCCGAGCGCAGGTCATGATCGATCTGGCCAGTGTCGGATGGGGGATGCGCAACCCCGCGTTCCGACAGGTGTTCACCTCGTCGTTCATGCCCGAAGGGACGCCGGCCCAGTGGGCCGCGTTCGACGAGCTACAACGCAACACCACGTCGCCGGCCAACGCCGCCCGCTTCCTGGACGCGATCTTTCGTCTCGACGTGCGCGACCTCGCCGGCAGGCTCACGGTGCCGACCATCGTGTTGCACTGCCGGGGCGATCGGGTCTGGCCGTTCGAGCAAGGCCGGCGGCTCGCCGCTCGAATCCCGAACAGCCGGTTCGTGCCGCTCGAGAGCGAGAACCACCTGCTGTTCGAGCACGAACCGGCGTGGGCGCGGTTCATCGAGGAGATGGAGCGCTTTCTGAAGACGGCGCCGGCCTGACGGACCAGAACCCGATTGCCCGCACGACCCGGCCCTCTTGCGCGACCTGTATCGGGCGACCTCGCTACGGCTGACGTCGCACCTCGAACACGGTTTCTGCATCGCCGCTGGAACGCCCATCGCCGGCGCGGAGCACGACCCGGTGCTCACCGTCCGGCAGGTCGATGGTCACCCATTGGTCGGCTCCGACGGCGATCCGCTCGCCGTCCAGCTCCCACTGCACCTCCTCGCCGTCGAGGGCTCGTCCGTCGCTGGCGGTGGCGACTCCCCACAGCCGCAATGGGACACCGGCCTCGACCGGCGCATCTCGTCGCGGCCACAGGATCGCCAGGCTGGGCGCGCGCCACGGGACGTCGACCCGGACCGATTCGCCCACGCTGGTGTCCCGATCGGCGACACCGGCGGCTGCGGCAACCCGGGCACGAGGAAGTTGAGCGAGCCGGCGAGCGATCCCCGCTCGGAGGCGTACGGCGCGTCCCGGAACGCGGTGATCGACGTCGGCGCGACTGCGGCGAGGGTCCCCGAGTCCACCCAGACGCCGTACTTGCGTCGCTGCACGACGACGGTGCCGGTGACGTTCGGAACGTCCTGGAGGCCGCCGTGCACGTAGACGCGGACGATCGCCGGCTTGTCCGCGACGAGCGTCAGGCTGTTGTCCGGGCCGCGGTCGTTCTTGTCGGTGAGGTGCTCGGCGGCGCGGCAGTACTGGATCGCCTGGGTCACCTCGACCCCTGCGATCGAAAGTGGTTTGAACAGCTCCAGGATGCCGGGCTTCCAGGCCGTGAACATCTGTGCGATACCGCTGAAGTCGGTCACCGTCGCCTCCACTCGAAGAGGACAGCAGAGTAAACGCGACCGACATCACTCGACGGCCCGGCGATCCGACCCGGAGGTCGTCGGCGGTGAACGGCAGCCACCCTCAGGCACCACTGCCGCGAGCGGGTGACCCGTGGGTCGCGTACGCCGACAGCACCGCCATCAGGTCGTCGGGCACCTCGACACCACCGCTGGCCGCGATGCGCCGGTGCTCGAGCCGGCGGTCGCCCGGCAGACGCGCGCCGGGCTCTGCCGAGAGGCTCCGCAGCTCGTGTTCGATGCGATCGACGAAGCCGTCGCCCATCGTGGCCGTGGGGTCGATCACCAGCACCACCTGACCGACGTCGGGTGGACCGCCGACCGTGTCGCCGAAGCTCGATGCCTCGAACGAGAAGTTCGAGCCCGCCACCCCGCCCGACATCACGTCGACGAGCAGAGCCAGAGCCGAGCCCTTGTGGTCGGCGGCGGGCGCCATCGAGCCGGCGAGCGCGGCCTGGGCATCGGTTGTGGGCCGGCCGTCGGCGTCGAGCGCCCAGCCGAGTGGGATCGGCTCGCCGGCCCGCGCCGCGGCGTTCACCCGCACCCACGCCACCGCCGACGACGAGAAGTCGGCGACGACCGGCGGGCCATCACGCCGGGGCGCCGCCCAGGCGATCGGGTTCGTACCGAAGAACGGGCGGACGCCGCCGGCCGGCGCCATCAGCGACGACGAGTTGGCGAACATCAGGGCGACGAGTCGGTGCTCGGCGAGCCGCTCGACGAACCACCCGAGCACACCGGCCGAGTACGAGTGGGCGATGGCCAGCACGCCGACCCCGCACGTGCGGGCGGCGTCGACGAGCGGATTCAGGCCGGCCTCGAACGCCGGGTGGCAGAAGCCGTTGCCGGCATCGACCACCACCGTCGCGGGGCGCGGGTTGCTCACGGTCGGGACGGCGTCGCCCAGCACCTTGCCGCACGCAACGTGGTCGCAGTAGGTGGGCAGGTACGACAAGCCGATGGTGCGGATGCCGTCGGCCTCGGCGTCGCGGATGCTGCGCGCCGTGGCGTCGGCCTGCAGCGGTGACGCCCCCGAAGCCCGCAACATGCGTGTGGTGATGTCGAGGACTTCGTCGAGCGTGAGGATCGAGCTCATCCGCGCTCCGCACCCGCGCTCGACCGAGCCGAGCGAGAGAGTGGGGAGGGGAAGCGGGGGGCGACGCGGGCGCCGTCGAGCCACGCTGTCAGCCGAGCGGCGTCACGCTCGAGCGCGGCTCGAGCGTCGGCGCCGACATCTTCGAGCAGCTGGAGGAACACCTCGCCGTCGGGCGTCTGGTTCCAGCCGCCCACGATGCGCCCGTCCCACCAGGCGGTCGTGCCACCGTTCCCGGACGTGTCGAAGATCGCCGCCCGGTGGGGGCCGAGGTACCAGTCGCGCTCGTACCAGCCCATCGTCGTGGGATCCAGTCCGGGCAGCAGGGCTGGGTACGGCTCTACTTCGACGACGGGTTCGAGATCGTCGGCGAGCGCGACACCCGACTGGCCGTGCAGATCGACTTCGACCGCCCCGACATCGCCGAGGGCGGCACGAACGGCGGTCATCGTCGACCCCAACCACCACTTCAGATCAGCCACCGTGGCCGGGCCGAACGCATGCAACCAGCGGCGAACCAGCTCGGCCCTGGCATCTCGCTCCGGCGGCACCGGCGGATGTTCGCCGAGCCAGAAGGACGTCGTGGCCCACGTCGGGCGCGAGTTGCTCCAGCCGCCACGGTTCGACGCGCGCATGATCCGACCCTCCGCCGACAGGCAGTTGAGCACCCGCGGGCCGATCGGCACCTTCCCCCCATACGACTTGTGGGGGGCATAGATGATGGACCCTTCCAGCAGACCCACGGCGGAGCGCAGCTCGCTCGACGTCGCCTCCCCCATCCTGTCGAGGGCGTCGAGCGTCGCCGCTGCCGCCGCCTCCAGCCAGGCCGCACCATCTTCGACGAGGCCCGCCTTCTCGACCTCTTTGACGAGACGCCGCCGTTCCTGGTCGGCGACCCGGGCGCTCGCCGCGGACTGGATGACGCCGAACAACTCGCGGCGGAACGCGAACAACGTGCGTCGCATGCCGAGGTGCTTGACGAGCGTGCGGTCGGCGTAGAACGCGTTGTCGACGTCGGCGACGGTCAAACCGTCCACTCGTGCCCGAGCCGAGAGGTAGATCGTCGCCGGATCCGTGGCGTGCAGACACACAACTCCGTCGCTCGCCGCGAGCACGTCGCTCGCACGGTGGGCCGGCGACAGATGGTGCCGACGCGCCAGTCTCGCCCGCCGCTCGGCGACCTCGAACCTCCGCATCACGCCAGCGTGGCACGCGGCGCGTGCTCCGTGCGCCAGCTGGTCGGCCAGAATCCTGTTCGTGAGGATCGCTCGAGTCAGTGCCTGGTCGATCCACCTGCCGTACGTGGAGGGCTCCTACCGGATGTCCGGTGACCGGGTCACCACCGGGATGGACGCTGTCGTCGTGCGGGTGGTGGCCGACGACGGCACGGTCGGCATCGGTGAGTCCGGAACCGTGGGCGTGACGTTCGACGCCCAGCACCTCGCCGGCCAGCTCGCAGGGGTGACGGTGCTCGCGCCGGTGATCGTGGGGGCCGACCCGCGCAGCCCGCAGTCGGTCCATCGACGGATGACGGCGGCGATGACCGGACACCCGTATGCCAAGGCGCCCCTCGACGTGGCCGTGTGGGACTTGGCCGCTCGCGCCGCCGGCATTCCGCTGTGGCAACGGTTGGGCGGTGATGGGCCTGAGCCGACGCCGCTGTACCGACCCGTGCAGGGCGCCACCCCGGATGCGGCCGCGGCCAACGCCCTCGAACGTCTCGATCAGGGCTACCGACGCCTGCAAGCCAAAGTTGGTGACGACCCGATCGTCGACGCCCAACGGGTGCTCGCAGTCCGAGCGTCCGTCGGCGACGACATCGTGATCTTCGCCGACGCCAACTGCGGTTTCTCGTTGTCCGCCGCCCGACGCTTCGTACGCGAGCTCGGCCCCGACGGAGCCGGGATCGTCCTCGAACAACCCTGCGCGACGCTTGCCGACTGCGCCCGGCTGCGATCGTCGTGGACGGGCCCGATGGTGATGGACGAGACGATCGTGTCGCTGGACGCCCTGCTCGAGGCTCATCGGCTGGGCGTGGCCGACGGGGTGACGGTGAAGCTCACCCGCGTCGGTGGCATCACACCGGCCGTCACGATCCGCGACGTCGCCGTCGAGCTGGGCATCGGAGTGACCGTCGAGGACGCCTCCGGCTGCAACCTGGCCGACACCACGTTCGCCCACGTCAACGCCTCCACCCCGGCCGGGCTGCGGGTGCACACCGTCGACTTCGACAGCTGGGTGACCATCACCCACGTCGACGGTCCGTCATCACGCGACGGCTCGGTGCTCCGACCGCACGCCGAGGCGCCCGGTCTCGGGCTACAGCTGCGTGAGGACGTTCTCGGCGAGCCGTTCGTCGACGTCTGTGCCTGAGAAGTCGACGCCTACCGATGCGTGAGGACGTTCTCGGCGACCCGTTCGTCGACGTCCGCACCTGAGAAGTCGACACCTACCGATGCGTGAGGACGTTCTCGGCGACCCGTT
>DASUEW010000878.1:0-4012 GCA_036274875.1 Ilumatobacteraceae bacterium | reverse complement strand
CGTCGAAGTAGCCACGCTCCTCGGCGACGAGCACCTCGACGATCGACGCCGCCGCTGCGAAGTCGAAGCTCGACAGATAGGTGATGGTGCCCGCCGCGCGGTTCGCCTCGCAGCGCTCGTCAGGGATCGGCTCGCCACTCTCGATGGCGGGGACATCGCCGGCGCCGCCGTCGCTGTCGGAGTCGTCACCGCAGGCGGCGAGGCCAGACCCGAGGACGGCGAGCCCGACGGCGACGGTGGTGAGGACGGGGCGCTTGTGTGGGGACACGGGGATGCTCCTTGTGTGCGATGGGCTGAGTTGCGGAACTGCCAGCGCACGACCGATCGGAGCGAGAGCGAGAAGGGTACGCCCCGATCGTGGACATCGAGCGTGCCCGATAGTAGTGGCTGCGCTCGGTCGGGACTCTGTCAGCGTTGCGAGACGTGCCAGCGCAGGAGCACCCGTTCGAGCAGCGTCACGAGCGTCAGCCCGACGACCCCGAGCAGCGCCGTGCACAGGATCGCGGCCCACAGCAGGTTGCCGTTGTTGAAGCTGATCGCCCGCGAGCCGGCGTACCCGAGGCCGTCGGCGCTGAGCGCCCCGCCCTCGGTGAAGTACGCGGCGGCGAGCCCGAGGCCGACGTTGAAGCGGGCGGCGGTGAACAGCGACGGGAGCGCGCTCGGCAGGCGCAGTCGCCACAGCACCTCCCACCGTGACGCCTCCACGCTGGCGAGCAGCTCACGCGCCGACGTGTCGGCCGATCGGAGCCCGGCGACGGTGGCGAACGTGAACGCAGGAAACGACACGAACGCCACCATGAACAGGATCGGCGGGGTGCCACTCCCGAGCCACAGCACGACCGAGTTGATGTAGGCCACCCACGGTGTGACAAGGATCAGCGTGAGCACCGGCTGGCTGGCGTGCTCGAGGAACCGCGACGTCGCCAGCACCGCGCCGATGAGCAACGCGCACGCGAGCGCGATCAGGATCCCCACCAGTGCGTGGCGGCCCGTGGTGAGCGTGTTGTCGAGGAAGAACCGCGGCTCGTCGAGCAGTTCGGGCACGATCTTCGACGGTGCCCTGAGCACGAATGGCCTGACGTCGAGGATCCGAACGAGCGCCTCCCACGCGAGCACGAACACGAACAGCCCGACGACGCCGGCGGCGACGAGGCGCAGGCTCTCGACGCGTCCACGACGACGTTCGCGTCGTGAGCTCATCGCGCTGCCTCACTCCTGCCGGCGCCCTCGTGGAGCAGCGCCCGGAGCTGGGTCTCGTGGCCGAAGAACCGGGGGTCGTCCTCGATGGCGGGAAGACGGGGCCGGGACAGATCGATCGGCACCGTGCCGATCACGCGGCCCGGACGCTGCGACAGGACCACGACCCGGTCGGACAAGAACACCGACTCCGCGATCGAATGAGTCACGAAGAGCACGGAGGCGCCGGTCTGCTCGCAGAGCCGCCCGAGCAGGTGTCGCATGTCGGCCCTGGTGATCTCGTCGAGCGACGCGAACGGCTCGTCCATGAGCAGGATCGAGCTCCCCAACGCGAACGCCCGAACGAGTGCGACTCGCTGCTGCATCCCACCCGAGAGCTCGTGCGGGTGGGCGTGCAGGAAGTCGCCGAGGCCGACCTCGCGGAGCAGCTCGACGTGGTCCGGGGCGCAGGTCGGGTTCGCCCGGCGATTGACGTCGAGCAGCAGGCGGGCGTTGGCCTCGACAGTGCGCCACGGCAGCAGGGCCGGGGCCTGCGGGACGAAGCCGATCATCTTCGTCTCCCGGGCGCGGCTGGGCGTGGTGGCGCCGACGGTGATCGACCCCGAGCTGGGTGGTTCGAGTCCGGCCACCATCCGCAGCAACGTCGTCTTGCCGCAACCACTCGGGCCGAGCAGCGTGACGACCTCGCCCGCGCCGACCTCGAGGTCGCTCGGTGCGACGGCGTCGAGGTCGCCGAACGACTTGGCGACCTGTTCGAGCCGGATGACGGCGGTCACGCTGCTCCGAGACGCGGCTCGAGCAGCCGCTCGACGTGCTTCGCCAACACGTCCATCTCGATGTTGACCGGCGCGCCGGCGCCCTTGCGGCCGAGCGTCGTGACGGCCGCGGTGTGGGGGATCACCGCCACCCGGAACGTGTCGTCGACGAGGTCGAAGGCGGTGAGGCTGATGCCGTCGACGGTGACCGAACCCTTCTCGACCAGGTAGCGGACGAGTTCGGCCGGGATTCGGACGCGCAGGTCGGGCGCCGGGTCGACGATCTCGCCGACGGCGTCGACGTGGCCGAGCACGAGATGTCCGCCGAGTCGATCGCCGAGCGCCATCGGCCGTTCGAGGTTGACGACGTCGCCCGCCACGAGACCACCGGTCACCGTGCGGGCGAGCGTCTCGCGGCTCACATCGGTGGCCCACCATCCGTCGCCGAGGTCGACGACGGTGAGGCAACAGCCGTTGACGGCGATCGACGCGCCGACCGTGGCATCGTCGAGCACGGCCGTGGCGCCGATCACGAGGCGCGCCGTCGCATCGGGGCCATCGCCGATCGGGGAGATGTCGCGGACGGTGCCCAACTCCTCCACGATGCCCGTGAACACGCCGGGAGCGTACCGGTTGTGATCCTCGACGGACCGGCCCTAGCCTTGTCAGGTCCGTCCGGGCCACGTGCTCCGACGCGATGCGAACGCTGCGCAGTCGCAGCGGCGCGACCTCCGTCCCCGGAAGGCAGACAGCATGGCGTTGACGCCGAAGAACGAGACCATCGAGAAGCACCAGACGCACGAGGGCGACACCGGTTCGCCCGAGGTGCAGATCGCGCTCCTGACCGAGCGCATCACGCACCTCACCGAGCACCTGAAGTTCCACAAGAAGGACCACCACAGCCGCCGCGGGCTGCTGATGCTGGTCGGCCGCCGCCGGCGGATGCTCGACTACGTCCGCCAGATCGACGTCGAGCGCTACCGCAAGATCATCGCCGACCTCGGCTTGCGCCGTTAGGCGCAAGCGCTCAGACACGCCTCCGCCGTTAACCGCCGCGCGCCCGCCCCACCCCGGGGTGAACCGCCGCGCCCGAGTCCGGGGAGTCGCATGTGCGCCAAGTCCAACAGTTGGACTGGGCTCGACGGCGTCTGCGCACGAGGTCGAACAGTTCGATTTGGGGACGCGCCGGTTGGGGTGTGACTGACTTTGTCGGAACTTGTTAAAGTGGCGGCATGTCGGGTGAACAGTACGACCCGGTTGCCAACCCGTACGCACCGGGTGCTGGCACGCCGCCGCCGACGCTCGTCGGGCGCGACCAGCTCATCGAAGCCGCCGAGATCAGCCTGCGCCGGCTGATCGCCAAGCGCAGCACGCAGCACCTGATGCTCACCGGGCTGCGGGGCGTCGGCAAGACGGTGCTGCTCGGGACGCTCGCCGCGGTGGCCGAGCACGTCGGGTTCCGCGTGATCCGCCACGAGGCGGTCGGTGGCGACGACACCGTCGCGTCGCTGCTGCGCCAGGCCCGGCGCATCCTCGACGACCTCGAGCCCGGGCCGCGGGTGGCCCGTGCGTTCCGGGCGATCGACTCGGTGTCGCTCACGATCGCGGGCACGGGTGTGAAGGTCGACAAGGCGCGGGCCCGGGCCGACCGCGAGGCGCTCGCCGACGTCATCACCGAGCTCGCCACGGCGGCCGGCGAGGAGGGTGTCGGCGTGATGCTCGCCATCGACGAGGCGCACATGGTCGACGACCACGATCTGCGCCGGATCCTGGCGGGGGTGCACCGTTGTGGCCAGGACGGGCTCCCGCTGTGGTGCCTGCTCGCCGGCCTCCCGAACCTTGTCGGCGAGATCGCCAAGGCCGCCACGTACGCGGAGCGGATGTTCACCGTCGGCGACCTCGGACCGCTCAGCCCGGCGCAGGTCGTCGACGCCGTGCGGATCCCGGCCGAGACGATCGGCGTCGCCTGGTCGGACGCGGCCACGGAAGAGATCGTCGATCGATCCGACGGGTTCCCGTTCTTCGTCCAGATCTGGGCGTACCACACGTGGAACGCGGCG
>DASUEW010000877.1:0-5759 GCA_036274875.1 Ilumatobacteraceae bacterium | reverse complement strand
CGGTCGTAGGCCCGCTCGAGGTCGTCGTCGATCGCCACGTTCACCGTGGGCAGGATCTCGCAGGAGTCGGGCGTGCGCCGCGCCGAGGGCCGGGAGAAGCCTTCGGACAGCGACGGGCCGTAGAGCTCCTCGTGACGAGGCGCGGAGAAGATGGGGAACCAGCCGTCGGCGACCTCGGCGGCGAGGGCCACGTTCCGCGGGCCCTCGGCGCCGAGGAAGATGGGAAGGTCGGCGCGCAGAGGATGCGTCATCACCTTGAGCCCTTTGCCGAGACCGAGACCATCGACGGCTGGGATCGGGTACTCGGGACCGGCGTTCGTGAGGCGTTCCTCGCGGGCCAGGACCCGTCGCACGATGTCGACGTACTCCCGGGTTCGAGCCAGGGGCCGTGTGAACCGCTGGCCGTACCACCCCTCGACGACCTGCGGCCCGCTCACGCCGAGACCGAGGCAGAACCGTCCCCCTGAGAGGTGGTCCATCGTGATCGCTGCCATCGCGGTGGCCGTCGGAGCGCGCGCCGAGATCTGGATCAGGTTCGTGCCGAGCCGGATGGTGCTGGTGGCGGCGCCCCACCAGGCAAGCGGAGCGATCGCGTCGCTCCCCCACGACTCGGCCGTCCATGCTGAATCGAACCCGAGGCGTTCGACCTCCCCAAGTACCTGTGGGATGCCCGGGGGCATCGTCCGCCCCCAGTACCCGATGTGCCAACCAAGCTTCATCGCCAGACCATACGCTAGGTTGCTCGTGTTTCTGACGGTGCGTCAGATCGAACGCTTGTCATCTTTGGGGTCCGCGTGGAGCTCGCCTACACAGACGAACAGGAAGCGATGCGCTCGCAGCTGCGCGCCTACTACGACGAGCTGCTCGACCCGGCCACGATCGCCGAGCTGGCTGCCGGACACGGCGTCGGTGCGCCGATGCGTCGCGTGTGGAAGCAGATGTGCGCCGACGGTTGGGCCGGGATCGGTTGGCCCACCAGCTACGGAGGCCAGGGGCGATCGGCGATCGAGCAGTTCATCTTCTTCGACGAGTCGATGCGCGCCGGAGCGCCGGTTCCGATGCTCACGATCAACGCCATCGGCCCCACGATCATGGCCTTCGGCACCGACGAGCAGAAGGAGCACTTCCTGCCGAGGATCCTGGCCGGCGAGATCCACTTCTGCATCGGCTACTCCGAGCCGGGAGCAGGCACCGACCTGGCCTCGCTCACGACCCGCGCCATTCGTGACGGCGACGAGTACGTCATCAACGGCCAGAAGATGTGGACCTCGCTCTCCAGCGACGCCGACTACGTGTGGCTCGCGGTTCGCACCGATCCCGATGCGAAGAAGCACAAGGGGATCTCGATCGTGGTCGTACCGATGGACACCCCAGGAATCACGCTCCAACCACTGCGGCTCCTGAGCGACCACGACATCAACGCCGTCTTCTTCGACGATGTGCGGGTTCCCGTCGCCAACTGCATCGGGGGCGAGAACCAGGGTTGGACGCTCATCACCAACCAGCTCAACCACGAACGGGTCACGTTGTGCTCGTCGGGCATCGTCGAGCGCGCCCTCACCGACATCCGCCGTTGGGCGCAGGACACGACACTCCCCGATGGCCGCCGAGTGGTGGATCAGGAGTGGGTGCAGCTCAGCCTGGCCCGCGTGCACGCCAAGCTCGAGGTGCTCCGACTGATGAACTGGCAGAGCGCGTGGGAGGCCACCAAAGGGGTGCTCGACATCGGTCATTGCTCGGCGATCAAGGTCTACGGCACCGAGTTCTACCTCGAGTCGTTCCGGTTGCTGCTCGAGATCCTCGGCCCGCCCGGTTACCTCAAGTCCGGCACACCCGGATCGGTCATTCGGTCGCGCCTGGAGGCGGCGTATCGAGGCATGCTGATCCTCACCTTCGGCGGCGGCACCAACGAGATGCAGCGCGACCTGATCACGATGTTCAGCCTCGGCTTCCCGCGGGCGGCGCGCTGATGGACTTCGCGCTCACGGCCGACCAGGATGCCCTGCGCGACCTGGCTCGTCGGATCCTCGGCGATGCCTGCAGCACCGAGCACCTCGCGTCGATCGCGGCGCGCGGATCCGGAACCGACCTCGCGCTGTGGCGAACAATGGCCGATGCCGGCCTCGTCGCCATCAACCTGCCCGAGGCGGCCGGCGGTGGCGGATACGGATGGTTGGAAGCCGCGATCGTGCTCAGCGAGATCGGCCGGGTGGCGGCACCGGTCCCCGGTCTGGCCGTGATCGCCCTGGCTGCACCGGCGCTGGCCGCGGTGCACGGGGAGCACCCCGAACTGCTCGACGGAGTGGCCGCCGGCGAGCAGGTTGTCACCGCCGCGATCCACGAACAGGTCGGCGACCCGTGGACTCCGACGGCGTCGGTCACCGACGGGGTGCTCGTCGGCACGAAGGTGTGCGTGACACATGGTCTGCTGGCCTCTCGGTTCGTGGTCACCGCCGCCGACGGGCTGTACTCGGTCGAGGCGACGGCACCGGGGATCGACGTCGCCCGGCAGGACACCACCTCAGGTGTGCCCGACGCGCTCGTCACGTTCGACCGCGTTCCGGCGCTGCGGATCGGCGACGTCGAGGACACCCGCGCCCTGCTCCGACGGGCACAGTCCGCTGCGTGCGTGATGATCGCCGCCTCGTGCGACACCGCGCTTTCGCTCACCGCCGAGTACACCCGCGCTCGGACGCAGTTCGATCGACCGATCGCCAGCTTCCAGGCGGTCAGCCAGCGCGCCGGTGACGCCTACATCGACACTGAAGGGGTGAGGCTCACCGCGTGGCAGGCAGCGTGGAGGCTGGACCAGGGACTGCCGAGCGACGAAGCGCTCCTCACGGCGAAGTACTGGGCCGCCGAAGGCGGCTGGCGGGTGATGCATGCCGCCCATCACCTCCACGGAGGTGTCGGCGTCGACCGCGACTACCCGCTGCACCGGCACTTCCTGAACCACAAGCAACTCGAGTTGCAGGTGGGCTCGGCCACCCCCTCGCTGCTGCGGCTCGGGCGCATCCTCGCCGACACGCCCGTCTGAGACCCCGGAACTGTCTGCTTCATTCGGCCCGTCGCTGCGGTTGCAGCAGACAGTTCGGGTTAGTGGGCCTGGGACCCATTCAGGCGACCGTGGTGAGCATCGGCGCAACCGAGTCGGCGAACAGCTGCAACTGGTCGCACAACTCGTCGCAGCCACGCGCCTTGAACCGCACCTGCAACTGGTTCACGCCGGGAGCCGCCCCGGCGAGGATGCGCTCGCCGATGCTCTGCGCCGAGCCGCACAACGTCGCGTCGCCGACGTCCCACGACGGGCTGCCCACGTAGAGGAACGGCGTGATGTGGCCGATCGCCATCGCCCGATCGGCGCGGCCCGCCAACGCTCGCTCGTCGTGCAGCATGGCCACCATCTCGGCGTTCGACGGGCCCTGGGGCAGCCAACCGTCCGCAACCCGAGCCGCGCGCCTGATGGCCGCGGGTGACGAGCCGGCCACCCAGATCGGCGGTCGCGGCTGCTGCACCGGTCGCGGGCGCGCCCCGAACCCGTCGACGAACTCACTGCTCAGCGCCTCGGCCAGCACCTCGAGACCCTCGTCGACGGTGCGCCCGCGTCGATGGAAGTCGGCGCCGAGGTGCTCGAACTCGGCCTCGACATGTCCGGCGCCGATGCCGCAGATCATCCGCCCCCCGGAAAGGTGATCGAGAGTCGCGAACTGCTTGGCTGCGATCAACGGGTGGCGGTACGGCAGCACGTACACGTGTGTGAGCAACATCACCCGAGTGGTCTGCGCGGCCAGCCAGCTGAGCGTGGCGATGGGATCGGCCCAGTGCGTGCCCATCGAATCGGCCCACGCCTCGGGCACCGAGACGTGGTCGCACGCCCCGAGGTAGGCGTACCCGGCCTCGTCACAGGTCTTGGCGATGCGGGCCATCTCGCTCGTCCCGGCCACGCGTTCCCAGTCGGCCACGAAGTACGTGCTCTGAGCCTGAATGGGAAGCTGGATCCCGAAGATCCTCGTGCCGGACGCGATCGCGAACATGGCTCGACCGTAGTCGTTGCGCG
Source organism: Ilumatobacteraceae bacterium (assembly GCA_036274875.1). Taxonomy (GTDB): domain Bacteria; phylum Actinomycetota; class Acidimicrobiia; order Acidimicrobiales; family Ilumatobacteraceae; genus JALOLG01. The sequence continues at coordinate 1,702 of DASUEW010000877.1, read as the reverse complement.
AAGCGGTTTCTGACGGGTCGTCAGAAACGGACGTGGCCGAACACTCAGCGCGGAGGGGTGTTCAGCTCGCTCACGTTGTCGAGCAGGATCCGGCGCCGGTCGGCGTCGTCGAAGCTCTTCAACTCGCTCAGGTAGTCGAGCGGCCGCGGCATGCCCTCGATGTGCGGCCAGTCGCTGCCGAAGATCACCCGGTCAGCGCCCATCAGCTCCACGATCTGAGAGACGTCGTCCTCCCAGAACGGGTTGATCCACCAATGCCGTTTCAGCGTCTCGACCGGATGCACGCCGAAGTAGCCCGGCATCTTGTGATGCGTCGAGCCGAGCTTGTGCATCGTCTCGGCGAGGTAGTCGGACCCGTTCTCCACCGACGCCATGCGCAGGTTGGGGAAGCGATCGAAGAGCTTCTCGAACACCGACGTGATCACGAAGTCGGCGGCCGCGCGCTCGATCGAGAAGCTCTTGATCGAGGGCTTCCAACCACCGTCGGAGAACCGCGCCGAGAACGAGTCGTTCGCGTACCCGTTCGACGAGTAGCCGCTGTCGGCAGCGTGCACGACAACGGCCACTCCTGCCTCGGCGACGCGTGCCCAGAACGGATCGAACATCGGGTCGAACGGTGAGTGCTGCCCGGTGATCGTCGTCGCCGCGGCCGGGCGCATCACGATGACCCGGGCGCCCGCGTCGAGCGCCCATTCGAGCTCGGCGCAGGCCCAGTCGACATCGGCCAACGACAGGTAGGGCGCGGCGAAGATGCGGTTGCGGTAGGCGAAACCCCAGTCCTCGGCAAGCCACCGGTTGAACGCGCTGAACGTCGCGCACACCGCGAGGGGGTCGTTGCGCAGCAGCTCCTCGTAGAGCATCCCGAGCGTCGGGAACAACCAGATCGACGCCAAGCCCTGGTCGTCCATCACGGCCAGTCGAGCGTCCCGATCGCGGTACTCGGCACGGATGGGCTCACGAGCCGCGAGGAACTCGAGGGGGTGCTTGCCATCCGGGTTGCCGCGGAAGTAGTCGTACATCGAGCCGGCGGGCGAGATGGGATCGAAGGTGGGATTGGTGACCGCGCGGCTCACCATGCCCCCGACCACGTGGTACCGGCGACCGTTGATCTCGCACCACTGCACGCACCGCGGGCCGAGGGCCGGATCGAGGTGTCGGGTGAACGCGTCGAGGGCTTCGGAGTAGTGGTTGTCGCAGTCGAACGGCTTGTACCCGAGATCGTCCATGTCTCGACATCGTACGGCGTGGTCCGTCGAACGCCGGTACCGGTCCGTAGTCTCGGCGACCGTGATCCCGGTGATCGACGAGCTGTTCGGGAAGCACCCGAATGCCTGACCAACACCTCGCCGCGGGACGCATCGGACGAACGATGGCGGGCTCCGAGCCACACTGGCCGTTGCGACCGACGGCGCCCGTGGGCGCACCCAACATCGTGTTCGTGCTCGCCGACGACGTCGGCTTCGCGGACATCGGCTGCTATGGCGCCGAGATCAACACGCCTCACCTCGACCGACTCGCTGCCGACGGCATCCGCTTGTCGAACTTCCACGTCAACCCGATGTGCTCGCCCACCCGCGCGAGCCTGCTGACGGGAGTGAACTGCCATGCCGCTGGCATGGGGCACATCGCCCAGGACGACCCCGGCTTCCCCGGCTATCGCGCCGAGCTCGGCCAGAACGTGGCGACCGCGGCCGAGATCCTG
>DASUEW010000876.1:0-2649 GCA_036274875.1 Ilumatobacteraceae bacterium | reverse complement strand
GGGGTCGGTGGGGTGGGGCACGACGCGCCACATCTCGATGTGGTCGATCTGGAGCACGAACACGGTGTTGGGGAACAGCAGGTAGACGAGCGCGGCGTGTGGGACGAGATCCCAGGTGTCCGGTGCCTCGTCGGTGAGCGTGACGATGCTGCGGCGCGGCAGCACCTCGCGGACGTGGTGGCCAGCGCGGTCGGCCCAACACAGGTTGGGGGTGAAGATCGGCGCCACGGTGTTCCGGTGGAGCGACGCGAAGTGGTACGGCTCGAAGAACGTGTCGATCACGAGCTTCCAGTTGAACGCCAGGTCGAAGCGGTGCGAACGCCAGTACCGGTGCCGGGCGATGTCGAAGTGGTCGAGGTCGTCGGCGATCGCACCGAGCTGCGGGGCGATCGGCGTCGCCGGGTCAGCGGAGACGTCAGGGATCAGCCAGATCACTCCGTGGTCCTCCAATGTGGGGAGCTCGCGCAGACCGGGCCCGCCGAGCTCCACACCGGGGAACGACGAGCGGTCGGGCACGCCCACGAGCGCCCCGGTGAGGTCGTAGCTCCAGGCGTGGTAGGGGCAGGTGAGCCGGCGGGTGCAGTCGTGGCCGTCGGGCACGACCTGGGAACCCCGGTGCGCGCAGACGTTGGCGAAGCCGTGCACCACACCCTGTTCGTCCCGGGTGAGTACGACCGGGAACCCCAGCTGGTCGCGTGTCACCACGGAGCCGGGCTCGGGCAGGTCGGGTGACAGTGCGACCGCCTGCGGCCACCGGGTGAACAACGTGGATCGCTCCCGGGCGACCACGTCGGGGTCGACGTAGTCGGTAGCCGCGATCGTCGACGGCGCGGTGCTCCACGACCGTCGCGCGGCGAGGTGTTCGAGCACGGTGCGGATGATCGGCTGGGCGGTGGAGTTGCGCATGGGGGCTCGCGGGGTCGGAGGGGTCGGGTCAGGTGGCGACGGTGCCGCCGTCGACCATCAGGGTCTGGGCGGTGACGAAGCGGGACTCGTCGGAGAGCAGGTGGATGACGGTGCCGGCGACGTCGCCCGGCTCGAGGTTGCGACGCAGCGCTTGCTGCGAGGCGATGATGTCGAGCGCCCGGTCGCGGCGCTCGGCGAAGAACTCGTCGGTGCCCTCGGTGAGCACGGCCGACGGGGCGATCGCGTTGACGCGGATGAAGTACCGGCCGAGCTCGCGCGCCAGGCCGCGGGTGATGCCGAGCACGGCCGCCTTCGACGTCGTGTAGTGCAGGGCGTTCGGCAGGCCGTAGACCGCGGCGAGCGACGAGATGTTGACGATGCTGGCCGTCTCGCGCTCGCGCATCGGGCCGACGGCGGCGCGGCACATGTGGAACACGCCGGTGACGTTCACCCGCATCGTGGCCTCCCACTCGTCGAGGTCGATCCGGTCGAACGGCCCGCTCGACAGTCCGGCGTAGAGCGCGGCGTTGTTCACCAACCCGTCGAGCCCGCCGAAGCGGTCGACGGCGGTGGCCACGGCGCCGGCACACGAGCCCGGGTCGGTGACGTCGAGGTTGACGCCGACCGCTTGCCCGCCGGCGGCCTCGACCTCGGCGACGGTGGCCGAGCAGTCGGACACGTCGCCGGCGACGACGCTCGCTCCCTCGGCGGCGGCGGCCACGCAGTAGGCACGGCCGAGCCCGCGGGCCCCGCCGGTGACGACGACGACCTTGCCGTCGAGTCGGTTCATGTCAGCTCCGTTCGTCGTGTCACGGTGTCCTGCGGTGGCCCCGCACCGGGAGGTGCTTGAGGCCGAACAGTCGGTTGTTCGGGGCCCACTCGTGGGGGCCGGCCGCCTCGAAGCTCTCGAAGTGGTCGACGAGCTCCTCGAGCGCGACGCGCAGCTCGAGGCGGGCGAGGCTGGCGCCGAGGCAGTAGTGGATGCCGAACCCGAACCCGATGTGCGGGTTGGGGTGCCGGCCGACGTCGAACACGAATGGCGCCTCGAACACGGTCTCGTCGCGGTTGGCCGACATCTCCCACACCGTGACCTTGTCGCCGGCGCGGATGGTGGTGCCGGCGAGCTCGACGTCGCGCGAGGCGGTGCGCCGCTTGTACACCGACGGTGTGGTCCACCGGACGATCTCGTCGACCGCGGTGGCGATGAGCGCGGGGTCGTCGCGGAGTCGCTCGTACTGGTCGGGGTGCTCGACGAAGGCCTTGATGCCGCCGGCGATCGCGCTGCGGGTGGTCTCGGCGCCGGCCGGGAACAGCAGCGCGAAGAAGGCGGTGAGCTCGCGGTCGGTGAGCATCTCGCCGTCATCGAGGCGGGCGTGCACGATCGTCGACATGATCCCGTCGTCGGGCTCGGCCCGCTTGGCCGCGATCAGACCGGTGGCGTACTGCCGGATGAGTGCGGTGGCCTCCGACGACACGATCGAGGCGGAGTCGGCCTCGATGCCGGCGTCAAGCCAGTCGAGCAGGTTGCGTCGGTCGTCGTCGGGAATGCCGAGCACGATGCAGATGGCCTGGGCCGGGAGCTCGCGGGCGAAGCCGTGCACGGCGTCGAACGGCTCGTCGCCGACCGCGTCGAGCAGGGCGCGGGTGCGCCGGCGCAACTCGCCCTCGAGGGCCGACACGGCGCGCGGGGTGAAGCCGCGGCTCACGAGCGAGCGAAGGCGGTGGTGCTGCGGGTCGTCAGTC
>DASUEW010000875.1:0-4830 GCA_036274875.1 Ilumatobacteraceae bacterium | reverse complement strand
ACCCGGCTGCCGCCACGAGGTGGTTGCCGGCGGCCCAGTCCACGAATGGGCCGGCAACTCCGTCGGGGAGCGCTACATCACGTCCCGCTCGCCGCAGCCACACCGCCAGCTCACCCATCGCAACACCGTGGCGGCACCGTTCGGCGAGATCGAACGAGCTCTGCAAGAACGCCACGTGCGGTTCCAGGTTCCCTTCGAGCCAGCCCGCCTCGGCGCGGGCGACCGCCGATGGCCACAGTCGCTGGAGATGTCCGATCGCGTCCGCGATGTCGAACGCCTCGTCGAGCAACGGCCACACGTCGTCGCTCCCTCGACGCGCGCGCAACCACCCGAGCGTGTTCAGGGCGACGAAACGGATGTACGTGATGCTGGATGAGCCGGCCAGAGCGTGTCGGGCCTGAAGCTCGGCCTCGTCCCACTTGCCCTGGTCGAACTGGCAGCGGGCGAGCCATGCCACCCCGTAGCGGCGGTTGGCCTCGAAACTGTGCTCGCTCGCGACGGCGATCACCTCGATCAGGGCCGGCACGGCCAGGTCGTAGCGACGAAGCTCGCCGCACCCGGAGCCGATCTGGCTGTAGCCGTGCGAGATCAGCGACGGCAGCCCGTCTTTCCGGCCGAGCTCGATGCCCTGGTTGATTCGGGCGAGTCCCTCGAACCGTTGGTCCATCACGTCCGCGATGCCGGTCTCGATCAGCGCCCGGCCGAGCAGGATCGGATCCCCCAGCTCAGCGGCGAGCGCGATCGCACGCTCGCCCCACGACACCGCGGTGTCGCGATCGCGCGCCAGCATGTGCGACGACGCCAAGCGGGTGTAGGCAGCGGCGAGCTCGGGTCCCGGCGGGTACGACTCGAGCAGATCGATCGACCGGGCGATCGACACCATTCCCGCCGCGGTGCGGCCGCTGCTCCCCTCAGCGGACGCGAGCACGGTCAGCGCGTCGGCCTCCTTGAGCTCGTCGCCCGCCGCTCGCCAGTGGGCGACGGCCTCGGTGGCCAGCCTGATGGCCTCCTCAGCGCGGTCGGACGCGACCAGCGAGAAGGCGAGCCGTGTCTCGAGTGTGGCCACATCGTCCGGCGAGAGAGCGTGTCGAAGTCCGAGCGCTCGCTCTCCGTGCCGAACCGCCTCGCGGTGTGCAGCGCGCGCCGACGCCTGGAGCGCGGCGTTCATCGAGTAGCGGGCCGCGGCGGCTTCGTCGCCGGCCGCGTCGGCGTGATGGGCGATCCTCGCCGGATCGATGTCTCGCCGTGACGTCAGCGCGGCGACGATGCGGCCGTGGAGCTCGCGCCGTTTTCCCTCGCCGAGCTCGGCCTCGACAGCCAATCGCGCCACCTCGTGGCGAAACGCGAACGTCCCCTCGTCGGCGATCAACACGCCTCGGCTGACGCACGAGTCGATGTCGCCCGACGCAGGTCGGCACATCGCGTCGAGGAGCCACGCCTCGGCTCGCCCGGGGATCACGGACATCGCGTCGACCACGGCACGTGCCGACGGCGTCAGCCGTGAGGCACGTGCGAGCACGGCGAGCCGGACCGTGGTGGGCACCGCGGACCCCGGCTCGGCGAGCGCCTCGGTCACATAGAACGGGTTTCCACCGGTCAGCTGGTACAGCTCCTCGGGCGATGCACCATCGGGCACGGCGAGGGTGCGTATCGCCTCGAGCGATAGTGGCCCGGGCGCGAGCCAAGCCGACCAGGCCGACGTGGCGAGATCGCCGAGCACCACCCGCAACGGGTGGTCGGCGGTGACCTCGTTCTCGCGGTACGTGACGACGAGCAGCACGGGGAGGTCGACGGCGCGCCGGGCGAGCATCGCCAGCGCCTCGATGGTCGCCTCGTCGGCCCAGTGCGCATCCTCGACGACGACCAGCGTCGGTCCGGTACGCCGTAGATCCTCGACGAATGCACGCACGAGCCCGTCGCGATCCTCGCTGACGGTGATGTCCAAGGCCGCCGCGACTTCGAGGAACGGACCGAGTGCGCGCGGCGTGACGAGCGCATCGCAGCGCCCGAACCCGACGCGAACGGAGGCACCGACCCCGGCCGCAAACGTCGTGACCAGGGATGTCTTGCCGATGCCGGGCTCACCACCGACGAACACCACCCGACCGTGACCGGACTCCACCTCCCCGAGCCACTCGCCCAGTAGACCGAGCTCCAGGTCGCGCTCGAGCAGTCGCACGATGTCCTAACTGTCGATGTTCGCCATCACGTGCTTGATGCGGGTGCAGTCGTCGAGAGCGTAGGCGGACAGGTCCTTGCCGTAGCCCGATTTCTTGTACCCGCCGTGAGGCATCTCGGCGACCAGTGGGATGTGGGTGTTGATCCACACACAACCGAAGTCGAGCCGCTTGGCCATCCGCATCGCCCGGCCGAAGTCCTTGGTCCACACGCTCGAGGCGAGGCCGTACTCGACGCCGTTCGCCCAGCGCAGCGCTTCGTCCTCGTCGGCGAACTGCTGGACAGTGATGACCGGACCGAAGATCTCGCGCTGGATCATCTCGTCGTCCTGGTGGAGGTCGGCCACAACGGTGGGCTCGAAGAAGTACCCGGTGTCACCGATCCGCGAGCCGCCGGCGGCGACGCGGGCATGCTGAGGGGCGCGCTCGAGAAAGCCGCTGACGTGCGCGAGCTGGTTGGTGTTGTTCACCGGGCCGTACAGGATGTCGTCGTCGTCGGGCTTGCCGACCTTGGTGCCGGCCGCCTGCTCCGCGAGGGCGTCGACGATGTCGGCGTAGATGCCAGGGCCGGCGATGACGCGAGTCGCCGCCGTGCAGTCCTGGCCGGCATTGAAGTAGCCAGCGATCGCGATCCCCTCGGCCGCGGCTGCGATGTCGGCGTCGTCGAACACGACCACTGGCGCCTTGCCCCCGAGCTCGAGGTGCACCCGCTTGAGGCTCTTCGACGCCGCGCCGGCGACCTCCATCCCGGCGCGCACCGAACCCGTGACCGACACCATCGACGGGGTGTCGTGCTCGACCATCCCGCGCCCGGTGTCACGGTCGCCGCAGATGACGTTCAGCACGCCGGCCGGCAGGAACTCGGCGGCGATCTCGGCCAGCAACACGGTCGTCGCGGGCGTGGTGTCGCTCGGCTTCAGCACCACGGTGTTGCCAGCCGCGATCGCGGGTGCGAACTTCCACACCGCCATCATCATCGGGTAGTTCCACGGCGCGACCTGGGCGCAGACCCCGACCGGCTCACGACGCACGAACGAGGTCATGTTCTTCATGTACTCGCCGGCGCTCTTGCCCTCCAGATGGCGTGCCGCCCCGGCGAAGAACCGGATCTGGTCGACCATCGGCGGGATCTCCTCGCTCCTCGTGAGCTCGATCGGTTTGCCGCAATTCTCGGCCTCGAGCGCGATGAGCTCCTCGGCACGGGCATCGACCGCATCGGCGATCCGGATCAGCGCCAGCGACCGTTCCGACGGTGTGGTGTCGCCCCACTCCTCGAAGGCCGCGCTCGCTGCCTCCATCGCAGCATCGATGTCGGCCGCACCCGACAGCGGGGCGGTCGCGTACTGCTCACCGGTTGACGGGTTGATCACGGCGGTCGTGCGACCATCGGCGGCATCGGTGTGCTTGCCGTTGACGAAGTTCTGGAAGGCCCTCATTCGCGCAGGTGTAGCAGATCGTCAACCGACCAGTGTGCGCCTACGCTCTCCGCATGACAGCGACGTCACCAGTCATCCGAACCGTCGGCGTGCCGAGAGAGATCAAGACCGCCGAACACCGAGTCGCGATGACCCCCGACGGCGTCCGTGAGTTCGAGCGCCACGGCATCAACGTCTTCGTCGAGAGCGGCGCCGGCGAGGGCGCGTCGATCTACGACGACGACTACCGGGCGGCGGGCGCCGACATCGTGCCGACCGCCGCCGACGCATGGTCGCAGCAGATGGTCGTCAAGGTCAAAGAGCCCAAAGAGGAGGAGTTCGGATACCTCCGGCGGGATCTGACGCTGTTCACGTACCTCCACCTCGCCGCCTACCCCGACGTCGCTCGGGCCCTGATCGCCGCCGGCACCACGTCGATCGCCTACGAGACCGTGCAGCTCGACAACGGCGCGCTGCCGTTGCTGGCGCCGATGAGCGAGGTCGCCGGAAGGCTGGCACCACAGATGGGCGCTCACTTCCTGGAGCGCCACAATGGCGGGCGGGGCGTGCTGATGGGTGGGGCGCCCGGCGTGCGGCCTGCCCGCGTGGTCGTGCTCGGCGCGGGCAACGTCGGCTGGAACGCGGCGTGGATCGCGGCGGGCATGGAGGCCGAGGTGGTGCTGATCGACAAGAACCTCGACCGGCTGCGCTGGGTCGACCAGATCCACAAGGGCCGGATCATGACGCTGGCGTCGAACCGCGGCGCGATCGAGCGGTCGGTCGCCGATGCCGACCTCGTGATCGGCGCCGTACTCGTCGCGGGAGGTCGGGCGCCGGTGGTCGTGAGCGACGACATGGTGCGTGTCATGAAGCCGCTGTCGGTGATCGTCGACGTCGCCATCGACCAGGGCGGCTGCATCGAGACGACCCACGAGACGACGCACGACGAACCGGTCTACGAGATGCACGGGGTCGTCCACTACGCCGTCGGAAACATGCCCGGCGCGGTGCCGCACACGTCGACGTACGCGCTCACCAACGCCACCCTCCCGTACCAGCTCGACGTCGCACTGCTCGGCGCTGGAGACGCAGCGCGTCAAGATCCGGCGATCGCGCTCGGGATCAACACCGCCGGCGGGCACGTCACCAACGAGCCCGTCGCCGAGTTTCTCGCCAGCCCCTTCGTCGAGCCGTTGGTAGCCCTCGGCGGCTGACGTTCGTCTCCGGGTCGTATCCTC
>DASUEW010000874.1:0-3073 GCA_036274875.1 Ilumatobacteraceae bacterium | reverse complement strand
CGTCGCCGAGGTGCCGAGGGTCGACCCGCAGCACCGTGTCAAGTACACCCCCGTCGGGCCCGGCATCCACCAGATCGAGTTGTTGTTCGGGTTCATGGACGAACCGGACGTACCCGATGCACTCGCCACCATGGACGTGATCCCCGGTTACCGGTTCGACCTCGGCACCACCACGTTCTTCCTCGGTCGTGAGGCCGTCGGGGCCGGCAAGGCCCCCGGGATGCATCCATGGCGTGAGGAACTGTTCGTGCTCCTCAACCGCGGCGCGGCCAGCGCATCGAGGTTCTTCAACCTGCCGCCCGACCGAGTGTTCGAGGTCGGGACGCAGGTCGAGATCTGAAGCTGGTTTGGCGACCGGTCAGCCGTACACGCCGATCACGTCGATGATGAAGTGCGTCGAGCCGCCGCCACCGCACGCCACCTTGAGCTGCGCGAGATCGACCGCCGACACGACGTGGTTGGCGACCGACATGCCGTTGTCGAACCAGTTGATGCTCGACACGTTCGGCGTTGCCGCGATGTCGGCCGAGAACACCGTGAGGAACCCGAATCCGAGCGTGTCGGTGACGGTGAGGTTCATCATCACGCCGTCGATGTTCTCGATGAACCCTTCGGCACCGCTGGCGAGCAGATCGATGGTGCGCACGTCTCCGGTCGCGATCCGCCCGTCGTTGGGGAGATCGGGAGTGGCGCCCGGCCGGCTGTCGTAGACGCGGACCGGTTCGAGGAGCAGGGTGAGCGCACCCGCCGTGCCGGGACGCGCCAGCAGCGTCGGTCGGGGATCAGGGCCGAGGGACGGCTGCCAGATCTCGAGGCCCGACGTCGAGTTGTAGGCAAGCGTGCCGCTCGGGTACGAGCCGAACACTGTGTCGCCGGGCGTACCGACGAACTGGAGGTGCCCGCCTGCTGACGTCAGCCGCAACGCGATCGGGCCGTCCCCTGCTGGAGCGGCGAAGGGATCGCTCGTGTTGTGGATGCCGGTCACGGCGTCGGCGGTGTTCTCCTGCCCGAGGATGGCGTTTCCTCCGGTGGCTGCCTCCGCACTGCGGGATGCGAGGCCGGCTCCGGCGGCGCCGACCGCGGCGGCGGTCGCGACACGTAGCAGGTTGCGTCGCGACGACAGCGGCGCCGAATCGGCTACCTGCTCCAGTTGGGCGCGCACATCGGCCAGCTCGCGCTCGAGCTCGACGAGGCGGCGGGACAGGTCGTCGGTCATGGTGTGGCTCCTTGCTTGATTCTTGGGTCAGATCCAGGGCGGTAGATGTTGCACGACAGGATGTCACTCGCGCGCTCTCGCGAAGGGCGTCTTTGTCGGGAGCGCCGTCACGAGGGCTGGCCCCACGCCGGTCGCGCCTAGAGTCACTCGTCACGGAAAGGGGGCCTCCATGGCGGAGGAACAGCACGACACGATCGACGACCTGTCCACCGAGCTGCGGCGCTTCCCGCCGCCTGACGGTTTCAAGGCCGACGCGCTGGTCACCAGCACCGATCTCTACGACGAGGCCGCGGCCGACGACGAGGGCTTCTGGGCGCGGCAGGCGTCGGAGCTGATCGCCTGGTCGAAGCCGTGGGACACCATCCTCGAATGGGATCTGCCGTACGCCAGGTGGTTCACGGGTGGCGAGCTCAATGTGTCGTACAGCTGTCTCGATCGCCACGTCGAAGCGGGCCGAGGCGACAAGGTCGCGTTCCACTGGGAAGGCGAGCCGGGCGACAGCCGGTCGATCACCTACGCCGAACTGCTCGACGACGTGCAGCGCTTCGCCAACGTGCTGAAGAGCCTCGGCGTCGGCAAGGGCGACCGGGTCAACATCTACATGCCGATGATCCCCGAGGTCGCCGTCGCGATGCTGGCGTGCGCACGCATCGGCGCCGCACACAGCGTCGTGTTCGGCGGATTCTCGGCGCAGGCGCTCGCCGATCGGATCATCGACGCCGAAGCGACGGTGCTGATCACCGCCGACGGTGGCTACCGGCGGGGCGAGGTGTTCCCGTTGAAGGCGGCGGCCGACGAGGCGGTGGGCAACGCGCCGACGATCCGCCACGTCGTGGTCGTCAAGCGTGGTGGCAACGACGTGACCATGGTCGACGGGCGGGATCACTGGTACCACGAGCTGATGGAGGGTGCCGATCCGAACTGCCCGGCCGAGCCGATGGAGTCCGAGCAGCTGCTCTTCTTGCTGTACACGAGCGGCACCACCGGCAAGCCGAAAGGCATCATGCACACGTCGGGCGGTTACCTCACCCACGTCGCATACACGCACAAGTACGTCTTCGACCTCCATCCCGACACCGACATCTTCTGGTGCACCGCCGACGTCGGCTGGGTCACCGGCCACAGCTACATCATCTATGGCCCGCTCGCCAACGGGGCCACACAGGTGATGTACGAGGGCGTGCCGAACTTCCCCGGCAACGACCGCCTGTGGGCGATCGTCGAGAAGTACGGCGTGACGATCCTGTACACCGCGCCGACCGCGATCCGCACGTTCATGAAGTGGGGTGTCGCCCAACCCGACCGTCACGACCTGACGTCGTTGCGGCTCCTCGGCTCCGTCGGCGAGCCGATCAACCCCGAGGCCTGGATGTGGTACCAGGAGCACATCGGCGGCGGCCGGTGTCCGATCGTCGACACCTGGTGGCAGACCGAGACCGGCGGGATCATGATCAGCCCGCTGCCCGGCGCCACGACCACCAAGCCCGGTTCGGCCACGTTCCCGTTGCCCGGCATCTCGGCCGAGCTGGTCGACGACGCTGGTGAGCGCGTCGAGCGCGGCGGGGGCTATCTCACCCTCACGCGACCATGGCCGGGGATGCTTCGCGGCATCTGGGGCGATCCGCAGCGATACGTCGACACGTACTGGAGCCGCTTCCCGGGCCGGTACTTCGCCGGCGACGGCGCCAAGCTCGACGACGACGGATACCTGTGGCTGCTCGGTCGGGTCGACGACGTGATGAACGTGTCCGGGCATCGCATCTCGACCACCGAGGTCGAGTCGGCGCTGGTGTCGCACCCGAGCGTGGCCGAAGCCGCGGTCGTCGGGGCCAACGATCCGACCACCGGCCAGGCGAT
>DASUEW010000873.1:0-2819 GCA_036274875.1 Ilumatobacteraceae bacterium | reverse complement strand
GTCGCCGAGCTGACCCGAGGAGTTGGTACCCCAACACCGCATCGTCACGTCGACGAGCACGGCGCAGGCGTGGAAATCGCCCGCTGTCACGTCAGTGACGTCAGTCAGGCCGCTCACCGTCGACGGTCCGGCCGACGTCGGGTTCTCACCGTTGCCCAGTTGGCCACGGCTACCGGCGCCCCAGCAGGTCACCGTGGCGTCGACGAGATGGGCGCACGTGAAGTCCCGACCGGTCGCGACGTGCACCGCGGCGCCGACACCATCGATCACCAACGGCTCGAGAATCTCCGACGGCAGGCCGGCCCCTGCCTCCCCGTCGGAACTGTCACCCCAGCACCAGACGCTCGCGTCGACACGAGTCACGCATCCGTGCTCGGAACCGACTGCCAGCGCAACGGCGTCGTCGACGTCCGTCACGGGAACCGGGATCGTGAACACGCTGCCGTCGCTCACGCCATTTCCGAGCGCGCCCCGGAACGAATCACCCCAACAGCTCACCGCTCCGTTGGCAGTCATCGCACACGTCCCATCGTCGCCCAGATCGGCTGTCACCGCGTCGGTCAACCCGACGACCGGCACCGGAACCGACGATTCGGTCAACGTGCCGTTGCCGAGCTCACCCGACGAGTTGTCGCCCCAACACGTCGCCGCGCCCCCCGATCTGATCGCGCACGAGTGGTTCGAGCCCATCCCGATCGACACCGCGTCGCTGAGCGCGACGACGTCGACCGGCACGTTCGAGTCGACGTCGGTGCCATTGCCGAGCTGGCCGTTGCCGTTGAATCCCCAGCACCGCGCGGTGCCGGTCTCGAGCACGGCGCACGACGATTCCGAGCCGGCCGCGATCGCCACCGCGTTCGCGATCCCGACCACCTCGACGGGCGTGGGTGCCTCGGCGTTCGTCCCGTCGCCCAACTGCCCGTCGCTGTTGTCACCCCAGCAGTTCACCTGACCCGTCGCACGGAGCGCGCACGTGTGGTCGCCGCCGGCACTGACTGCGACGGCGTCGCCGATTCCCACCACGTCGACGGGAGTCGTCGACGACGATGTCGTGCCGTCGCCGAGCTGCCCCGAGAAGCCACGCCCCAACACTTGATCGACCGGCTCGTGAGCAGCGCGCACGAGTGCGAGTCGCCGGCGCTCACTCCGAGCACGTCGGTCAGGCCGTCGACCGAGACCGGCGTGACGGAGATGGTCTCTGTGGTCACCGAACCGAGTTGGCCCGACGTGTTGTCGCCCCAACACGAAACCGTGCCGCCGTCGAGCACGACGCACGTGTGGGCGTCGCCCGCGGCGATCAGTCCGGGCGACCCCCCGGTCGCAGTGCTCCCGGAGGGTGCGAGCCGTACTGACTGGGGGGTCGCGCCGGCCTTGACCGCGCACGAGCCGATCGTCACCGCGACGAGCGCGATCGACATGAGTGCGCGACCCGGGCGGAACACGCGGCGGAGCAGATGGCCGGCAGCCCCCGGATCGCGGTGCGACGAGCGCGCCGGTCGTTCGTCGTCGCCCCAGACGCGCCGCCGGGCCCCTGCCCGACCGGCGTCCAGCGCCTTGCTGAACTGCACCCATCCGAGCTGGTTGCTCATGGGACTCACCCCTCCGTGAAGCAGCGGGCACCGTCGCCCACTTGCCCCCGCACGACCCACGAGGCGCGGGGTGGATACAGGAATCTCGGGGTGCGCGGGCACTGGCGAGGGACGCGACATCGCCCGGGCTGGCGGCCCGGGCGATGTGTCGATCCGACCGCTGCGTACGGTCAGCTGGTGACAGGGATCAGCACGAGACCGGCTGCCCCGACCCCGGAGTGGTCGCCGTGACCGTTGACGACAGCGACACGAGGGCCACCGCCACGCCGGCGGGCGCGGAGGACGGCGATGCGCCGCACTCGGCGAGCGGGTCCGCCCCCTGCGCCTCGATCAACTCCCACGCGTCACGAGCGTCCAGACCCGTCAACGACATCTGCTCGGCGATCAAGGCCCCGACGTAGGGGGGCCCGAATGACGACCCGTCGACCGCAGCCATGCCGTTCAGCACAGCCAGCCCCTTCTCGAACGCCACGCCCGACACGTGGTTCGTCCGCAAGGCGACGCCCGGCGCCCACACCTTGACCCAGTCGCCGTAGTTCGAGAACGCGGCCTTCGGTCCGGTCCGCGTCCCCGACGAGTATGCGTCGCCGCTGGGGTCGAGCGTGGCGTCGAGCGCACCGACGCTGAGCACCGAGTCGAACGCTGCTGGGTAGTTCTCGCGTGAGCTGTCCTGATTGCCGGCGGAGGCGAGGATCACCATCCCGTCCGGCTGGATCGGGTCGAATCGGTCGGTGACCTCGACGACCGCCTTGAGGCCGACCGGCTCGAGCTGCGCACCGGGCGTGTTGGGGTCGAGGTCACAGACCACAGTGCCGAACGCGTTGATCATCAACGACGGCCAGCCCTGCCGCGGCAGGTTGCGCAGCGAGTCCGCCATCCGGCGCGCGGCCGACACGTCGGTGACGAGACCGGACCGGTCCGAGACGCGCGCCTCTTGCACGATCGCTCCTGGCGCCAATGTCGCGATCACGCCGGCGATGGCTTTTCCATGGCCCGCCGCTGGGTAACCGACGATGCCGTCGCCGTCGATGTCGATCAACTCGTTGTCGGCGGACGCCAGCGTGGCCACGTTCGGCAACTCGCCGGGTCCGCGCGGAGCGAGGCCGGTGTCGTACACCTCGAGCTTGGTGCCGGTGCCGATCGGCAGCCCAGCGGGCGTGACGTTCGCACGCGGCGGCGTGAGACTGGGGACGGCCTTGGGATAGCCGTTCGGCCAGAAGGCGCTGTACG
>DASUEW010000872.1:0-8561 GCA_036274875.1 Ilumatobacteraceae bacterium | reverse complement strand
CTCGATCCCCGCCGCCGCCAGGGCGGCCGACACCCGGTCGGACAGCTCGTCGGGAACGACGACAGCGAGCCCGCCGCCGGGGAGCTCGTCCATCATCGACCGCAACTCGTCGACCGTGCCCGCGAGCAGATCGTCGACCTGCACGATCCGAGGTGATGCATCGCCGACCCGGACCGATGTCGGTACCCGCAGCCCAGGGGTGGCGGCCGCCATCACCCGGTTGGCGAGCTCCATCATCTGGGCCGGGATCCGGTAGCCGACCGACAACCCGATCACTCGAGGTTCTCGCTTGTCGGGCAGGTGTTGCAGCACATCGTCCCAGCTCTCCGGGGCGAGCGGACCGGTGGCCTGGGCGATGTCGCCGACGACCGTCATCGACCCGTTGAGCGAGCGGCGCGCCGCCATCCGCATCTGCATCGGGGTGAGGTCCTGCACCTCGTCGATGACGATGTGACCGTAGGTCCGGATCTCGTCGCCCTCGTCGAGCTTTCCGTTGCGGCGGGGCACCGGGCCGAGCACCTCGCGGGCGTCGTCGAGCAGCGCCGCATCCGCGCTCGACCACCGGACGTCGTCGACCGACTCCTCACGCGGTCGGTACAGCGCCTTGTACTCGCGTTCGTCGAACAGCGTGCCGGCGGCGAGGCGCAGCAGCGCCATCGAGCCGAACAGGTCGTGCAGCAGCTGCGCCGGCGTGAGCACCGGCCACATCCGATCGAGGGCGGCTCGGACCTCTGGCAACAAGCGCGCGGCCTGGCGGACTTCGCCACCCGGAACGTCGCCGTCGCGCCAGGTGGCCGCCATCGCCGACCACACCTCGTTCTCGACCGAGCGACGCGCCGCGTTGTGGCGCCGGAACCGCCGTCGTGCGGCGCGCACGATGCGCACCGTGTCGTCGGTGCGCAACCGCACGTACCCAGACCGGAACGGAATGACGAGGTCGTCGCGCAACGGCCGCTGGCGATCGGTGACGGCCTTGTCGATCAGCTCCGACATGCGCTCGTCGCCCTTGACGCGTGCCGTGAGCGCGGTGTCGGAGCCACCGAAGCGGACGTCGGGCACGAGGTCGGCCAGCACCACCTGTTCGACCCCCGCCTCACCGAGCGACGGCAGCACACGTTCGATGTACCGCAGGAACACGCGGTTCGGACCGATCACGAGCACACCCTGGTCCTCGAGCGGGAAACGGTGCGTGTAGAGCAGGTACGCCGCGCGGTGCAGGGCGACAACCGTCTTGCCGGTGCCGGGACCGCCCTGCACGACGAGCACGCCGGCCTGCGGCGACCGGATGATCTCGTCCTGTTCGGACTGGATCGTCGCCACGATGTCGCTGAGCGAACCGGTACGTCCGCGCTCGAGCGACGCGATCAGCGTGCTGTAGCCGCGGAGCTGGGGCCGCGGCACGGTCGACCCGTCGGCGATCTCGTCGACGAGGCCCTCGTCGTGGCCGACGCCGAGGTGCCCCGAGCCGAACAGCTCGTCCTCGATGCCGAGCAGGTTCCGCCCCTCGATCACGAAGTGCCGGCGCCGCACCAGCCCCATCGGCTCGCGCCCGGTGGCCCGGTAGAACGGCTCCGCGACCGGGGCTCTCCAGTCGACGACGACCGGATCGCTCTGTTGATCGGCGACGGCCAGCCGACCGATGTGGAAGCTCTCGAGCGTGTCGGGCGACTCGGCCCGGCGATCGATGCGCCCGAACACGAGCGCCGCGTCGCCCAGGTCGAGATCGGTGAGGCGCTTGACCAGTGCCTCGTCGAACGCGTTGCGCTCGAACCGCGCCTGGAACGTGCCGCCCAGATCGGCCTCGCTGAGGTCACGCAGCCTCCACGCTGCCTTGCGGCTGCTCTCGAGGCATTCGTAGGCGTAGTCGATGTACGCCTGCTCCTCGGCCAGATCTGGGTGCTGATGGGTCACTGGATGTCGGTGCTCGATGGATCGCGATGGCGGTGTTATCGAATGTGTTGTCGATTCGGTCTCGACGGGCATCTACTGCCCGAAGGGGGGTCGATGTACTCTAGCGGCCCGGATAGCGTCCACCGCTGCATGACCGCCGATCCCAGCGTGACGTCACCGTTCTTGCACGCGGCAGCGGGGATCCCAGCCGGGATTCCAGGGAGACGTGGCCCCCGACACACTCCCGTGTGGTTCATGCGCCAGGCCGGCCGCAGCCTTCCCGAGTACCGCGCCGTTCGAGGTGCGGGTTCCATCCTCGACGCGATCAAGCAGCCCGACGTCGCCGCCGAGATCACGCTCCAGCCGGTTCGGCGCTACGGCGTCGATGCGGCGGTGCTCTACAGCGACATCATCGTGCCTGCCCACGCGGTCGGGTTCGGCATCGACGTCACACCCGGCACCGGGCCGGTGGCCGAGCGCCCGTTGCGGACGCGGATGGACCTCGAGCGACTCCGCCCGATCGAGCCGGATGATGTCCCCTACGTCGCCGAGACGGTCCGCATCGTGTTCGACGAGCTCGCCGGGTCGGTCCCGGTCCTGGCGTTTGCCGGCGCTCCGTTCACCGTTGCCAGCTACCTGATCGAGGGCCGGCCGAGCCGCACCTACGAGCACACCAAGGCCCTCATGCACACCGACGAGGTGCTGTGGCACGAGCTGATGGAGCGGCTCGCCGAGTCGGCGGTTCGGTTCATCGCGCTCCAGCTCGAGAGCGGCGCGAGCGCGTTCCAGCTCTTCGACTCGTGGGCCGGTGCGCTCGCCCGCCGCGACTACGACCGGTTCGTGCTCCCCCATTCGCGCCGGGTGTTCACCGAGCTCGCCGAGGCGCATCCTGACGCGCCAGGAATCCACTTCGGCGTCGGCTGCGATCACCTCCTCGAGTCGATGTACGCGGCGGGGCCGCGGGTGATCGGGCTCGACTGGCGCACCCGCATCGCCGACGCCCGCCGCCGACTCGGAGCCGACACCGTCGTGCAAGGGAACCTCGACCCTGCGCTGGTGCTCGCCGGCGGCGACGTCGCGATCGCCGGCGCCCAGGCCGTGCTCGCCGACAACGCCGGACATCCCGGGCACATCTTCAACCTCGGCCACGGCGTGCACCCCGACTCTGACCCCGGTGTGCTCCGTGCGCTCGTCGACTTCGTTCACGAACGGACCACCGGCGGTTGATGTGTCAGGGCTTGATGTGACCGGGCTTGATGTGTCGGGCCTTGATGTGTCGGGCCGGATCGCCGTGCTGCTGATGGCATACGGCACCCCCCGCTCCCCGGACGAGATCGAGTCGTACTACACCGACATCCGTCGCGGTCGAGCGCCGAGCGCCGAGCAGCTGGCCGACCTCGTGCGACGTTACGACGCGATCGGGGGCGTGTCGCCACTCGCCGAGCGCACCGTCTCACAGCGCGAGGCGCTCCAGCGGTCGCTCGACGCCCTCGCGCCCGGCACCTACACCGTCGCGATCGGCCTGAAGCACGCCGACCCGACGATCGAGACGACGATCGACGAGCTCGCCGATCTGGGAGTCGAACGGATCATCGCCGTGGTGATGGCCCCTCACTACTCGGCGGGGTCGGTCGGCCAGTACCTCGAACGAACACGCTCCGCGGCCATGCCTCGTGGGATCGACGTCGTCGCCCTCGAGAGCTGGGCTACCGAGCCTGCGTTCGTCGAGTTCCTCGCCGCCGATGTGCGGCGCCGGCTGTCGGCGATGCCCCCGAACACGAAGACGCTCTTCACCGCCCACTCGCTGCCGCTGCGGGTCATCGCCGGCGGCGACCCCTATCCCGACGAGCTCTACGCCACCGCCGATGCAGTCGCCGCAGCCGCCGGCCTCCGTGAGTGGTCGCAATGGGCGATCGCGTGGCAGAGCGCCGGCCGCACGCCCGAGCCCTGGATCGGGCCGGACATCCTCGCCGTGATCGACGATCTCGCCGCGTCGGAGGCCGCCGACGGCGTGCTCGTCTGCGCGTGCGGCTTCGTCGCCGACCACCTCGAGGTGCTGTACGACCTCGACATCGAGGCCCGCGGCCGGGCCGAATCGGGCGGCCTCGTGTTCGACCGCACCGCCTGCGTGAACGACGATCCGGCGGTGATCGACGCCTTGGCGGCTCGAACGCACGAATTGGCAAACCGGTGATGCCGGCGGGTCGCGGCCAGCGGGTGCTCGTGGTCGGCGGGGGCATCACCGGCCTGGCGACAGCCGCGGCGCTCGTCACCCGCGGTGCCGACGTCACCGTGCGCGAGACCGCCGCGTCACTCGGCGGCAAGATCCGCACGTCCCCGTTCGCCGGGGTGGCCATCGACGAAGGAGCCGATGCGTTCCTCGCCCGCACGCCAGAGGCCGTCGCGCTGGCCGGTCGGGTCGGACTCGCCGATCTCACGTCACCGACCGACGCCACGGCCGCGGTGTGGCACGACGGACTGCACGCCATCCCCGCAGCGATCGTGCTCGGCGTGCCGGCCGCGTTGACGCCGTTCGTCACGACCACGCTGTTGTCGTGGCGCGGCAAGCTGCGGGCCGCGTGCGAGCCGTTCCTGCCCCGCACCGCCACCACCGACGATGTGCTGGGGGCCTACATGAGGCGACGCTTCGGTGACGAGGTTCACGAACGCCTCGTCGATGCGCTCGTCGGCAGCATCTACGCGACCGACACCGACAACGCCAGCCTCGGCGCCGTCCCCCAGCTCGCCGACCTGGCCGCCGGCGGCAGGAGCCTGTTGCTCAGTGCCCGATCGGCACGCGCGCGGGCGAGCCGGCAAGCCGCTCCGGGACCGATCTTCGCCGCCCCCACGAGCGGCGTCGGCGCCCTCATCGACGCCGTCGCCGCGGCGATACTGACGGGGGGAGGCGAGATCCGCACGTCGAGCCCGGTCGGCACGATCGAGCGCGACGACGCATCGTGGGTGGCCGACGGTGAGCGGTTCGACGCGATCGCCCTGACGTCGCCGGCGCGCACGACGGCCCCGCTACTGGAGACCATCGCGCCCGACGCGGCGCGCCTGCTGCACCGCATCGAGTACGCCGACGTGATCATCGTCACGATGGCCGTCCCGGCAGCGGCATGGCCGGCACGGCTTCGCGGGCTGAGCGGCTATCTCGTGCCGAAGCCGGTTCAGCACCTCGTCACCGCAGCGTCGTTCGGCTCGCAGAAATGGGCGCACTGGCGGCCGGACGACGACAGCGAGATCCTGCGGGTGTCGCTCGGGCGCGACGGTCTCGGCGTCGACCATCTCGACGACGACGCGGTCGTCGCCGCCGCGGTCGACGAGGTCGGGCGCCACCTCGGGTTCGACCTGCAGCCGTCGGCGGTGCGGATCTCCAGGTGGCGCGAGGGGTTCCCGCAGTATCGGCCGCACCACCTCGAGCTCGTCGGTGCGCTCGAGTCGGCCCTCCCCGCGGGCGTCATGGTCGCGGGAGCCAGCTAGCGCGGGATCGGGATTCCCGCCTGCGTGCGACAGGCGGGACGAATCGCTCACGTCCTGCTGAGACGGCACGCCGAGGGCGTAGAATGAACTGCCTTATGGCGGTAGACGGCGGTGTGCGCCGGCGAACGTGGATCCGGAATGCCACGACCGCGCTGACAACCACGGTGGCGCTCGCGTCCGTTGCGCTGGCGGGATGCGGAGGCTCCGACGAGCCGTCGGCCGACGCCGCTCCCGAGGTGGCAGCGACCCCACCACCCGCCACCGACGCGCCGACGACGTCGATCGCCCGGGCCTCGACGACGACGTCGACCAGCACCTCCACGAGCACGACCACCACCTCGACGACGACGACGACAGCGCCGATCGTCCTGCCGCAGCCGGTCGCACCACCGCTCGACGAGCGCGGTGTCGAACCGGTCATCGAGGTCGGCTGGATCGAGATCCCCGCGATCGACGTGGCCATGACGATGTACGAGGGGATCAGGCTCACCACCCTCGACAACGGCCCCGGCCACTGGCCGGGCACCGCGATGCCCGGCCAGATCGGCAACACCGTGATCGCTGGTCATCGCACGAGCAAGCACAAGGTCTTCCGCAACCTCGACAAACTGGTTCCTGGCGACGAGATCATCTTCGACGGCGTCGACGGGCGCCACGTGTACCACGTGACGAGCACCGAGATCATCGGTCCCGAAGCGATGTGGATCGTCGACCAGACACCAGCGTTCACGGCGACGCTGTTCGCCTGTCATCCACCCGGCTCGACTCGCGAGCGCATCGTCGTGCACGCCGAGCTCGCCACCTGATCGGACCATGCCCGAAAAGAATGTGACGTCCCCACCGCGCTATCGGGAGTTCAAGGGACCAGTGCTCAGCCTGGTCGGGGGGCTGCTCGTGGCGTTCGCTCTCCCACCGTGGGGCTTCTGGCCGCTCGCCGTGATCGGTGTGATGCTGTTCGAGACCGCGCTCGGTGCTCACCCGACGCGGCGCATGCGCCTCATCGACGGCTGGCTGTTCGGTGCCGCGTGGATGTTCGTCGGCCTGTGCTGGATGGTGCAGCTCACGGTGCCCGGTTACATCGCCGCCAGCGTGATCTACGCCAGCGCCCACGCTCTCGCCGCCCTCGCCGCACCGACGGGCACGTGGCGTGTGATCGGCCGGCCGGCCGCCCACACGCTCGTCGAGGTCGTCAGGTTCTCGTTCCCGTTCGGCGGCGTCCCGCTCGCCAGCCTGGGGATCTCGCAGGCGGGTGGTCCGCTGCTCGGCGTCGCCCGCGTCGGCGGTGTGATCCTCATCACGTGGGTCGTGTTCCAGCTCGGGTTCGCACTCGCCGGGCCGTCACCGACCGTGCCGCGGCTGGTGCGCCGCCGCCGCCCGTCGGCCAGCGGCGCGTCGCACGGCGTGGTCGCCCTGGCGGCGATCATCATCGTGATCATCATCGCCGCCGTCGCACCGCAAGGCTCACGGACCGGAAGCACCATCACGATCGCCGCGGTTCAGGGCGGGGGCGAGCAGGGAACCCGCGCCGAGGACGTGCCGTCACGGATCGTCACCGAACGCCATCTGGAGGCGACGCAGTCGATCGAGCCCGACCCGAACCTCGACGTCGTGCTGTGGCCGGAGAACGTCATCGACATCAACGACGAGCAGTTCGAGGGCAGCGCCGTCAACGAAGCGGTGGCGGTCGAGGCGGCCCGCTTGGGTGTTCCGTTGGCAGTCGGCGTGACCGAGGACGCCGACCAGACCGGTCGCGGCGAGCCCGGCCAGATCACGAACGCCCAAGTCGTCGTCACGCCCGACGGTCGGGTCACGAGCCGGTACGACAAGGTGCGCCGCGTGCCGTTCGGCGAGTACGTGCCGATGCGCGGTCTGCTCGAGGGGCTCGGCGCCCCCGTCGACCAGGTCCGCACGAACGCCGTGCCGGGCACCACGCCGGCGGTGATCGAGTTGCCCGACGGCACGACGCTCGGCGTCGTGATCTCGTGGGAGGTGTTCTTCGGCGGCCGTGTCCGCGAGGGCGTGAAGCATGGCGCGTCCGTCATCGTCAACCCGACCAACGGCGCCAGCTACACGGGAACCGTGGTGCAGACCCAGCAGGTCGCGTCGAGTCGCCTGCGCGCGGTCGAGACCGGCCGCTGGGTCGTGCAGGCCGCGCCGACCGGGTTCTCCGCGTTCGTGTCGCCGTCCGGCGAGGTCAATCAGCGCACGTCGGTGAGCGAACGCGCCGTCATCACCCGTGAGATCGACCTGCGCCGCGGCCGTACGTGGTACGTGACGCTCGGGGACCCGCCGTGGATCGTCGCCGTCGCGGTCGTGTTCCTCGTCGCGGCGTGGTTCGGCGGTGGCCGCGATTCGCTCGCAACCCTCAGGTCTCGATCACGATCGTCACCGGACCATCATTGACGAGCTCGACGTGCATCTCGGTGCGGAAGCGACCCGTCTCGACCGTCGCCCCGAGCCCACGCAACGACTCGACGACCACGTCGACGAGCGGTTCGGCGACCTCGGGCCGGGCGGCGGCGATCCAGCTCGGGCGACGGCCCTTCGACGTGTCGGCGTACAGCGTGAACTGGCTGACGACGAGCACGTCGCCACACCCGTCGCTGAGAGCCCGGTTCATGACTCCTTCGTCGTCGTCGAACACACGCAGGTTCCAGACCTTGTCGGCCAGCCTGCGTGCCGTGGACTCGTCGTCGTCGTGCGTGACGCCGACGAACACGCACAGCCCTGGCCCGATCTCGCCGACCGTCAGCGCGTCCGAGGAATCGTCGATCACCCTCACGGCCGCCCGCACGACACGTTGGATCAACGCTCGCATGCGCGGGTGACGATACTGCGACGATAACTGCGATGATGCTGGGGCCTCGATGATCTCGATCCGGTCCGGCGATGCGACCGTCGTGGTCGACGCCGTCCACGGCGGGCGGCTCGCCGCCCTCGATGTCGGCGGCCGCCAATTGCTCGTCGGCGCGGCGCCCGACCGCGGACCGATGCACTGGGGTTCGTTCCCGATGGTGCCATGGGCCGGGCGCATCCGGCGCGGCCGCTTCGAGTTCGGCGGCCGGACCCACGAGCTGCCGCTCGATCTGCCTCCCCACGCGATCCACGGCACCGCGTATCGCCGGCCGTGGGACGTGGGAGCCGTCGCCGAGGATGCGATGTCGATGAGCTGCGAGCTGGCGTGGGAG
>DASUEW010000871.1:0-3380 GCA_036274875.1 Ilumatobacteraceae bacterium | reverse complement strand
CGCGTGGGGATACACCGGTGGGCCGTCGCCATACGGGTACCTGGGGCTCGGTGAGGTGTTCGTCTTCGTCTTCTTCGGTCTCGTCGCGACGGTCGGCACCACCTATGTCGCGGTCGAGCGGGTGACCGCGTTGGCGGCGGTCGCCGGGTGTGCGGTCGGTTGTCTCGCGTGTGCCCTGCTCGTGGTCAACAACCTTCGCGACATCCCCACCGACGGTGCTGCCGGCAAGCGCACGCTCGCCGTGCGGTTGGGCGACCCCCGGACCCGGACCGTCTTCGTCGGTCTCGTCGTCGCGGCCTTCGCGATCGCCGGGCTCGCCGCGATCTGGCGGCCCTCGACGGTCGTCGTCGTGCTCGCGATCCCCATCGCTGCCGTGCCGGTCAGATCGGTCGTCAATCGCGCGAGCGGTCCCGCATTGATCGGTGTGCTCGGGGCGACGGGTCGGGCGCAGCTCGCCTACGGCGCACTGTTCGCGCTCGGGCTGGCGCTCGGTGGTTGACGGGCGCGCAGCCACTGCATGATCGCCGCGCAAGTCTGCGCGGGTCGTTCGAGGTGGGCCGCATGGCCGGCGCCTTCGATGAGGGCGAACGATGCGTCCGGGATCGCGTCGGCCATCCGACGACCGATCGACGCGAACTTGGCGTCGTGCTCGCCGGCGACGACGAGCACCGGCATCGTGAGCTCACCGAGCCGTGCCCACAGCGGCGTCTGCGTGCCGGTCCCGGCGAGGCGCAGGCTCGATGCGAGGCCGGCCGCAGTGTTGGTCAGGCGGGTTTCGACCTCACCGTCCGAACGGCCGAGATGAGCGAAAAGCGGTTGTGACAACCACCGTTCGATGAAGGCGCGGACCCCGATTCGCTCGATCTCGTCGGCGAGCTCGTCGTCCGCGGCGCGTCGGGCGTCGCGCTCGCGGTCGTCCTCGATCCCGGGTGTGGTGCCGATCAGCACGAGCCGGTCGACGAGGTGCGGTGATGCGAGGGCGAGGTGCAGGCACAGGCGACCGCCCATCGAGTAGCCGATGTATGTGGCGCGTCCGCCGTCGTCGCCCAGCATCGCCGCACCGGTGGGCAGGTCAGCCCGAACGTCACCGCGGTCGCCGTGTCCTGGGGCATCCACTGCCACGATGTCGACGTCGGATCCCAGGCCGGCCGTGAGTCGCGCGACCATCGGCCGCCAGCTCGCGGCCGTCTGCGTGAATCCGTGGACGAGGACGATCCGCTCAGCGTTCACACGTGTCGTCGATGCACACCGCGTCGGAGGACAGGTTGGCCTCGTGCTCCCTATGCTCCCTGTGCTCCTCACGCTCTTGGCGCTCTTGGCGCGCCTTGGCGGCGAATCGGCGGAGCACCTGGACGAACACCTCCGGATCCTGCGCACCAGGGATCGCCCACTGGCGATCGATGACGTAGGTCGGCACGGCCGTGATGCCGGCGTCATGGGCCTCTCGCAGCATCGCCGTGACCTCCGCCATGCCGCCGTCACCGGCGAGGAACTCGACGACCTCGTCGCGGCCGAATCCGACGTCGGCCGCGCAGTCGGCGAGCACGTCGGGATCGCCGATGTCGAGCCCATCGATGAAGTACGCCTGCAACAGCCGCTCCTTCAGGGTCGTCTGCGAGATCGCGTTTGGCGGTTCTGCGAGCCACAACAGCCGGTGGGCGAGCAACGTGTTCGCCCGCAGGGCGCGGTCCATCCGGAACTCGATGCCCGCCTCATGCGCCATCGCCGTGACACGATCGATGACCGCCTTCGCCTGCTCTGGGCCGCCGAACTTCCGCGCGTAGGCCTCGGCCACCGGCATCGACGAACCGGGCGCAGCGGTCGGGTCGAGCTGGAACGGCCGGTACACCACGTCGACGTCGAGCTCGCCATCGAGATCGGCCAGCGCCTTTTCGAACCGTCGTTTGCCGATGTAGCACCACGGACAGACGATGTCGGACCAGATCTCGACGCGCACGACTTGGTCGGTCACCGGTCCACTATGTCACCTCACGCCCCGTATCGTCGGCGCGATGTCGGTCGCCGCGACGTTCTGCGCCACGCTGGTCGACGAGTGGGTGCGTCTCGGCGTACGGCACGGGGTAGTGGCGCCCGGCTCGCGGAGCACACCGATGGCCGTCGCTCTCGCGTCGAACCGCGACATCGCGGTCCACGTCGTGCACGACGAACGGGTCGCCGCGTTCGTGGCCCTCGGGATCGGACTCGACGGTGTGCCAGCGGTGTTGCTGTGCACGAGCGGCACGGCAGCGGCCAACTTCCACCCCGCCGTGGTCGAGGCCGGGCTGTCCGACGTCCCGATGCTGGTGGTCACGTCCGACCGGCCACCTGAACTGCGAGACGTCGGGGCTCCGCAGACGATCGACCAGACGCACCTGTACTCGAGAGCTGTCCGCTGGTTCCACGATCCCGGAGTTCCCGATGTTGCAGGCTCCAGCACGTGGCGGTCGTTGGCGTTCCGCGCCGTCAACGCCGCGCGCCACGGTCCCGTGCACCTCAACTTGCCGTTCCGTGAGCCGCTCACCGGTACTCCCGGTGAGCTCCCGCCGCCGTCAGGGCGTGAGCCGGTGTCGCCGGATGTCGATCACCCCGCCGACGCGACACCCGGGGCGATCAGCTCGACACCGGGCGCCGGTGCTGTCGCCGGTGAAGCGGCTCGGCACGTGATCGACCGCCAGCGCGGTGTGATCATCGCCGGTGGGCGCAGCGGCGTGCCGGTGGCGCGCGTCGCGGCGCTCGCCGACGCGACCGGGTGGCCGGTGCTGGCCGATCCGACCAGTGGTGCTCGCTCGCTGCCCGCCGCAGTCACCACGTTCGACTCGCTGCTTCGCCATCGCGACTTTGCCGACGCGCACACGCCCGAGGTCGTCGTGCGCATCGGCCGCCAACCGGCCTCGAGGGTGCTCGCGGAGTGGATCACCCGTTCGTCGTCGGTGGTCGTCCAGGTGGGCGGTCCGGGCGTCGTCGACCCCGGTCATGATGTCGCGTTCGTGTGCAGGATCGACGATCTCGACGGCCTGCGAGGTTCGAGCGGCACGACCTGGTCGGCGCGTTGGCGCCACGCAGAGGCGCGGGCGCTCGAAGCGATCGAGGCCGCGCTGGCCGCCGAGGAGTCGCTCACCGAGCCTGGTGTGGCCCACGTGATCGCGGCATCCCTCCCGGACGGCGTCGGCCTCGTCGTGGCCTCCTCGATGCCCGTGCGCGACCTCGAGTGGTACGGAGGACCGCCGGCACACGCACACGCGAACCGAGGCGCCAACGGCATCGACGGGGTGGTGTCGACGGCGCTGGGCCGAACGCTGGCGGGGGTGCCGACGGTCGCCCTGGTCGGCGACATCGCGTTCGTTCACGACTCCAATGCACTCGTGGGCCTCAGCGCCCGT
>DASUEW010000870.1:0-2308 GCA_036274875.1 Ilumatobacteraceae bacterium | reverse complement strand
GCGCGACTACCCGGCGCTGAGGTCGACGGCGTTGATGCGAACGGGATCGATGGTGACCACGACACGACGACCGTCGGGGCCGTCCATCGCGCGCAGGTCGGCGCCGCCGTACTTGGCGGCCAGACGGTCCGCGAACGCGTAGTCGGCATCTGGCTCGAGTGTTGCGTCACCACGGATCTCGAGGTAGCGAGCCGGGTTCGCCGAGTCGAGGATGAACGCGGTGACAGCCGGGTTGGCGGTGAGGTTCTTGACCTTCTGGCGAGCGGTGTTGAGCGACACCTTCACCACGCCGTCGTCGGCGAGGAACCACACGGCGGACACCTGCGGCCGGCCGTCGGGGCCGATCGTCGCCACGGTGGCGATGGGGGCGTCCAGCAGGTCGACGTGAGTGGAGGGAACCGAGGGCGTCGGCATGGAATGCCGCTCCTTTCAATGTGGGCGACGGCGTCGGAACACCGCATCGCCAATCGACGAGGTCCCGGACTGTATCGAATTCGGACAGATGCCCGAGCAGCGGACATGTCGGGGTCAAGGACCATCACACGACTCGGAGGTCACGTCCATGCGACGTAGCACAGACAGGATTCTCACCACCCACGTCGGCGCGCTACCCGCCCCCGACGACGTGTGGGCGCAGCTCGAGGTCAGTGACGAACGGCTCGGCGAGGCGGTGACCGAGGTGTGCAACCTGCAGACCAGCGCCGGCGTCGACTTCATCAACGAGGGCGAGCTCACCAAGGGTGGCCACTGGACGCAGTACCTCGCCGCCCGTCTCGGTGGCTACGAGCCTGCTGCCGAGCGCGGCGGCCTCGGCAAGCTGCTGATGTCGAGCGCCGACTGGATCGACTTCGACGCGTTCTACCTCGCCGTCCTCCAGAACGGCACCCTGTTCGAGCAGTCGGGGTCGGCCCCCCACGTGCCCGAGGGCGCCGAGGACAGCATCGCCTTCGTCGAGGACTGGGTGTGTACCGGGCCGGTCACGTTTCGCGGTCACGAGGCGCTCGAACGCGAGATCGCGATGCTGAAGGCGGCACTCGGCGACCGGCCCGCGTCCGACGCGTTCTTGACCACGACGGCGCCCCTCAGCGTCGAGCCCGGCCGCACGAACGAGTTCTACAAGTCCGACGAGGAGCACATCTACGCGATCGCCGAGGCGATGCAGGTCGAGTACGAGGCGATCGCCGCGGCCGGGTTCCAGGTGCAGGTCGACGACGCCTGGCTCGGCGCGCTGTGGGACCGCATCGGGCTCGAGATGGGACTCGACGGATACCGCAAGTTCTGCCAGATGCGCTGCGAAGCCCTGAACCACGCCCTGCGCAACATCCCCGAGGAGCAGATCCGGTACCACCTCTGCTGGGGCAGTTGGCACGGGCCGCACTCGCGCGATCTGCCGCTGCCCGACGTCATCGACATCCTGCTGTCGGTCAAGGCCCAGACGTACCTCATCGAGGCCGCGAACGTCCGTCACGAGCACGAGGTGGCGCTGTGGGAGGAGACCAAGCTGCCCGACGGCAAGATCTTGGCCCCTGGCGTCGTGACCCACTCGACGCCGCTGATCGAGCACCCGCAGCTCGTTGCGGATCGCATCGAGCGCTTCGCTGCACTCGTGGGGCGCGAGAACGTGATCGCGTCCACCGACTGCGGGCTCGGCCTGCGCTGCCATCCGCAGATCGCATGGGCCAAGCTCAAGACGCTCACCGACGGCGCCGCGCTGGCGACCACGGCCTTGTGGAGTTGACGGCAGTCGAGAGGGGCCCGCGACTCTGGATCCATCCAGCTCGCGCGCATCCTGAAATCTGGAGTCGCTCAGGTTCCCGCCGGGTGTACACCGGGTTGCCGGCTTAGGACTCGCGCGGGTAGGGGTGGACCATCCACCAGTCGTTGGGGTGTCTCGCGTTTGATGGCGAGTGCACTCACCTATCCAACGACCAGTGGAGGCACTCTGATCATGACACGCGCGATGGACCCGGAGGTGGCCGACGCGATCTGGGAAGCGATCGAACCGATCCTGCCGGTCCCGGCCGACGATCACCCCCTCGGCTGCCACAACCCTCGAGTCCCCGACCGGGTCTGCTTCCGAGGGATCCTGATCCGGCTCGTGACCGGATCATCGTGGGTCGACATCGAAGCGATCATGAACTTCGAGGTCTCTGACACCACACTGCGGTCACGCCGCGACGAATGGATCGATGCCGGCGTGTTTGACCAACTCGAGGCAGAAGCACGTGCCGGCTACGACCGGATCCATCGAGCTCAACATGGACGTGGTGGCGATCGACGGCGCCAACCGCAACGACGTCGTCATGCT
>DASUEW010000869.1:0-2995 GCA_036274875.1 Ilumatobacteraceae bacterium | reverse complement strand
CTCGAGATCAGCCGCGCGGCCGCGCCACACGTCACCGCCGACGGCGCCGGCCGGCTCGTCTTCCTCACGTCGCGCTCCATCGTCGAGGCGAGTCCCGACCTGGCGTTGAGCTCGGTGTTCCGCAGCGGTGTGCACGCCGCGGCGCGGTCGCTGGCGATCGAGCTCGCGCCTCAGGCGACCGTGAACGTCGTGGTCACGGGACAGTTCGACACGCCGGCGCTGGGCAGGTTCGAGTCCGCCCGAGCGGCCGCCGAGGCTCGCACGCCCGACGACGTCCGCCACGAGCACATCGAGGCGATCCCGATGGGGCGGCTCGGCACCGCCGACGAGCTCGCCGACGTGGTGACGTTCCTCTGCAGCGCTCGCGCCGCGTACGTCACCGGCACGGCACTGCGGATCGACGGCGGCGCGGTCCGCGGTTTCTGATCGCTAGTGCACCGGCGCCGCGAAGTAGGCGTCGCGGGCGTTGCGGATGTGTTCACACGCCAGCGCCTTGGCGCCGTCGAGGTCGCGCTCGGCGATCCGGGCCGCGATCGCGGTGTGCTCCTCCCACGACCACAGCCCTCGTTCGCGGACCCGTCGCGTGTACATCCACTCGATCACGTGGGTCAGATCGTCGAGCATGTCGGCCAACAGCTCGTTGTCGGCCGACTCCACCAACAACCGGTGGAACCGGGTGTTGAGGGCAGGGAGCGGCGCCACGTCGCCGGTCGCGAGGCACGTCCGGCCGGCCTCGATGACCGCTTGGATCTCGCCCAGTTGATCGTCGGTGTGGCGCACGGCGGCGAGGCCGGCGACGAGTCCCTCGAGCGGCTCGCGCACTTCGAACAACTGCGCCGCGCGACCGTCGGACAACACCATCACCCGCGCCCCGCGCCGCGGCTCGATCTCGACGAAGCCCTCGCGAGCGAGCGTCTGCAACGCCTCGCGCACCGGGTTGCGGCTGACTCCGAGCTCCTGGGCGAGCTGGTCCTCGAAGATGCGATCGCCCTGGGGCAGTGATCCGGCGATGATCCGGCGTCGGATCTCGTCGCGCACCGCGACCCGCAACGGCTGGTGCGCGGTGCCGATCGTCGCGCCCGGCGTGATCGCCGTGTTCGTCGCGGCCACCGTGGGTGTGTTCGGGGGTACCTCTTGTCGCAGACCGGTCACCCTGTCTATTGTATAAAGTATTCGTGAGCGCCGCTCGCGCAATCTTGGGGAGGAAGCCACTTGATCACTCGTCATCGATTCTTGGGTGCCGTCGTCGCGCTCAGCGCGGTTTTCGCCGCGTGTGGCGGTGACGACGATGCCGACACCAGTGAATCCACCGCAGCACCCGGTGGCGACTCGACCGAAGCCGCTGGCGAGACCGTTGCCCCCGACGACACGACCGACGACGGGGCACCAGCCGATGGCTCGGCGATCACGATCGCCCTCGGCTCCGAGCCGACGAGTCTCGACCCGCACGTCGTCGACGACGGGGGCGAACGCGCGATCAACGACAACATCTACGAGACACTCCTCACACGTGACGCAGACGGCGCGCTCGGACCGGGTCTGGCGACCGACCTGCCGACCCAGGTCGACGACACGACGTGGGAGTTCACGCTCCGCGAGGGCGTCACGTTCCACGACGGCACCCCGTTCAACGCCGACGCGGTGGTGGCCAGCGTCGACCGCATCATCCGCCTCGTCGCCGAGGAGAAGACCGACAACAGTGGCTTCTACGGCACCCTCGCCGGCGCCACCGCGGTCGACGATCTCACGGTGCAGATCACCACGACCGGGCCCGACGGCGTGCTCCCCGCCCGCATGTACTGGCTGAAGATCGTCGCCCCGGGCACCGAGGCCAACGACGACCTGTCCGACGCGCCCAACGGCACCGGCCCCTACACGTTCACCAGCCGTGAGACCGGCGTGTCCATCGAGCTCGCCGCCAACCCCGACTACTGGGACGGCGCGCCGCCGATCGCATCGGTCCGCTACGAGTTCGTCAGCGAGGGCGGCACCCGCCTCGCCGGTCTGAAGTCCGGCAAGTACGACCTCATCACCAACCTCCTGCCGAACACCGTCGACGAGGCGCCGAAGTACGAGGCCAAGCAGGGCCAGGAGCACCCGGTGCTGATCCTCGACGCCGACGAGGGCATCACCGCCGATGTCAACGTGCGCAAGGCGCTCAACCTCGCGGTCGACAAGGAAGCGCTCGCCGACGCGATCTTCAGCGGCTTCGCCGCGATCGACGAGGGTCAGCTGTTGAGCCCATCGATCCTCGGGTACAACGACGACCTCGAGGCGTACGCCTACGACCCCGACGAGGCCGCTCGCCTGATCGAGGAGGCCGGCGTTGCCGGCGAGACCATCACGCTCGTCGGCGAGTCGTCGGGGCGCTGGCTGAACGACCGCGACCTCGTCGAGGCAGTCGCCGGCTACTGGTCGGCCGCCGGGCTCGAGGTCGACGTCCAGACACCGGAGTTCGGCGCCTACCTCGACATCCTGTTCGACCGCGACAGCCGGGCCGACGCGATCTTCGTGTCGAGCTCGAACGACATCCTCGATCCCGACCGCCAGCTCAGCACGTACTACCAAGCTGGCGGCATCGGCTCGTCGAACTCCGACGCCGACCTGTCGGCGCTGATCGACGAGGGCCGCGCCGAGCTCGACGCCGACGCCAGGGCGGCGATCTACGAGGAGGCGGTCCAGCTCGCCTACGATCAGGCGTACTTCGTCTGGCTCGTCAGCAACCAGGACCTCTACGGGTTGAGCGAGCGTCTGACCTACACACCGCGAGTGGACTCCAAGCTGCTCGTCAAGGACATGAGCGTGTCCGGCTGATCGGGCCGGGACCACAGGCCGGGAGCGACAGCACACCATGGGCCGATACATCGCACGGCGCCTCCTCCAGGGGCTGGTGGTCATCTTCGGTGTGACCGTGTTCGTGTTCGTCGTCACCCGCTTGGTTGGCGACCCGGTGAAGTTCATGCTGCCTCTCTCGGCCACCGAGGAGCAGCGCGAC
>DASUEW010000868.1:0-2143 GCA_036274875.1 Ilumatobacteraceae bacterium | reverse complement strand
TACCACCGGCCGTCCCACGACAGCAGCACCTCGGTGATGAACCCGACCGCGTTCTTCGGGCGCGGCAGACCCGCCTCCTCGGCGTCGACCACGAGTTGCGCCGCTCTGACACCTGCCCCGGCGACAACGCACAGCCTCGAGATCGCGAAGGCGCCGAGGCCGTACCACACCGCGTGGCGCCACGTCATCGGCACCGACGCGCCCGAGTCGTCGATCACGTTCGTCACGGCGGCGGTTCTCACGGTCGGTCGGTGGTCACCAGCGATGCATTGGAAGGATGCGCTTGCGTGGCCCGAACGCCGGGACACGTGTGCCGGAGACACCGATCAGGCGGATGACCCGGCCGCGCTGGCCACGGAACGGTTCGAGCAACTCGAGCATTCGGTCGTCGGTGGCGCGGGGCTCACCGGCCAGCGACCAGGCGACCATGTCGGCAAGGTGGTAGTCGCCGACGGCGACGGCGTCCGGATCGCCGAGAGCCGGACCCAGCACCGACCCGATCGTCCACGGGCCGACGCCCCGGATCAGTGCCAGACGGGCGGCGACGACACCCGCACCGGCGGCCGCCCACTCCCAGAGTCGATGGGCGTGCGAGGCCACCTCGGTGATGGCCCGAGCCCGCTTGACCTCGATGCCGAGCGGATGGAACCACCACGACGGGCGCCGGGCGAGGGTCTCGGGGGTGGGTGGAAGGCGCAGGCGGGCGAACGGGCCGGGCGCGGGCGCTCCCAGTTCGAGGCACAGCCGTCGCCACTGACGAAGCGCTTCGCCGCTGGTGATGCGCTGGGCGATGATCGTCGGGAGCAGCTCGTGATAGAGGCTGCCGCTGGCGCCGAGGCGGAGTCCTGGATGGTCGTGCGCCGCCCGGGTCACGGCGGGATGCAGGTCGGGGAGCTCGACGGCCACATCGTCGGCGCCCGTGTAGGCGCCGACGCGACCGAGCAGCCACTCGGCGCCATCGCCCCACGCCTCCGCCCCCAACGCATCGAGGCTGTCATCGCCACCGGGCCACGTGATGCGCAGTGTGCCGGGACCGTCCGGCGTGAGTGTCGCCCGGACGAACTCGTGGGGCGCGAGCCACGTCGTGGGATCGGTGCTCCCGTAGCGGTATGGCGACAACGTCAACTGCATCGAGCGGGCGATCGACGGCGCCGTTGCCGCGAGCACGCTGGTCACTGGCCAACCATGTCACCGATGCGAGCGACGAGGCGCCAGCCGAGGAGCGTCCGGCAACGGCCTGCGTGGCCGAGGAACGCAACGATGGTCATCCGGTGACCGTACCAAGTGCCGTCATACGTGGACCGGGATGTCGTGCCGACCGACGGCGTGGGTCGCTCCGGAGGGTCAGTTCGGCGAGGGGTTCGCAGTGAGCGTGACGGGAACGTCGTACGGGTGATGGCAGGCGACGAAGTGCGCTCCGCCGAGGTCCCTGAGCTGTGGCTCCTCGGCCGCGCACACGTTGTCGGCACGCGGGCAGCGTGGATGGAACCGGCAGCCCGAAGGCGGAAGCACCGGCGACGGTGGCTCACCCACGACGTCGGCATGGTGGAGCGCTGCTTCGGGGTCGGGCACCGGGATCGAGTCGAGTAGCACCCTCGTGTACGGATGGGCCGGGCGATCGTACAAGTCGTCGCTCGAGGCCACCTCGCACAGCTTTCCGAGGTACATCACCGCGACCCGATCGCTGATGTTCTTCACGACGGCGAGGTCGTGGGCGATGAAGATCAGCGTCAACCCGTAGCGCGTCTTGAGATCCTCGAGCAGGTTGATCACCTGCGCCTGCACGCTCACGTCGAGCGCCGACACCGGTTCGTCGCAGATGATCATCGTGGGTTCGAGCACGAGCGAGCGGGCGATGGAGATGCGCTGGCACTGCCCGCCCGAGAACTGGTGGGGCTGGCTCTCCGCGGCGCGAGTGGGGTCGATGCCGACGTCCTCGAGCACGGCGTCGACGCGGGTCGATCGTTCGGCGACCGAGCCGCGTTTCCAGATCGTGAGCGGCTCCATCACGATGTCGCGGACCTTGCGGCGCGGGTTCAGCGACGAGATCGGATCCTGGAAGATCATCTGCATCTTCGTGCGCGCCTCTCGCATCGACGCGCCCGACAGGGCGGTGAGCTCCTGGCCCTCGAACAGCACCGAG
>DASUEW010000867.1:0-2330 GCA_036274875.1 Ilumatobacteraceae bacterium | reverse complement strand
CCCCTGAGCGCAGCCCATCACCTGACTTGTAGGTTGTGCCCCCGTCCGAGCTCGCTCGGACGGGGGCACGACTGTTCAGTGAACAGATCGAGACATGTTGACGAGAAGGCGTGACAATGCTTGAGACAGGAGCGGCTGAGGTACCAGCGGGTCCGGCGGCCGCGCCAAGGGCGAAGCGAGTGGCAGGATCCTGGCGCTCGATGGTCGAGTCGACCGAGGTCGACACGCGACTGGTCGGCATGGTGCTCTCGCTGGCGGTCATCTGGATCGCGTTCGACATCCTCTCCGGCGGCGACTTCCTGACCGCTCGCAACCTGTGGAACCTGTCGGTCCAGAGCTCGTCGATCGCGATCATGGCCACCGGGATGGTCCTCATCATCGTGTCGCGCAACATCGACCTGTCGGTCGGATCGTTGCTCGGCTTCCTCGGGTACACGATGGCGATGGTCCAGACGGAGTGGATCCCGCGCACCTTCGACCTCGGTCTGGAACGGCCGTACACGTGGATCGTGGCCGTCCTGGTCGGTGTCCTGCTCGGCGCAGTCATCGGCGGCCTGCAGGGGTTCGTCGTCGCCTACGGCGGGGTCCCCGCCTTCATCGTCACCCTCGGCGGGTTCCTGGTCTGGCGCGGCCTCATCTTCCGCCTCGGAGAGCAGGGGCGGACCCTCGCCCCGCTCGACGAGAACTTTCAGCTGATCGGCGGCAAACCCCAGGATTCGCTCGGCGAGTGGCGGAGCTGGGCGCTCGCACTGTTGGCGTGCGCCGGGATCGTGTTCACCATCTACGCCGCGCGCCGGCGGCGGCTCCGCTACGACCTGTCGACGCGCCCGATGGCCGTCGATGTCGGGCTGGGTGTGCTCGGCTGTGTCGCCGTCATCGCCGCGATCGGGTTGGTCGCCAACGGCTACGACTCACCGATCGACGGGAACCCCGCCGGCGTGGCGTACCCGGTGGTCATCCTGATCGTCGTGACCCTGCTGATGAGCTACCTGGCCAAGCGCCGGCCCTTCGGCCGCTACGTGTACGCCTACGGCGGCAACCCCGAGGCGGCCGAGCTCGGCGGCATCAACACCCGTCGCACCGTGATGCTCACGTTCGTCCTCATGGGCGTCCTGTGCGCGCTCAGTGCGGCGGTCCAGACGGCCCGGCTCAACGCCGCCGTCACCAACCTGGGCGTGCAGAACGAGCTCGACGTCATCGCCGCCGCGGTCATCGGCGGGACATCGTTCTCGGGAGGCATCGGGACCATCCCGGGCGCGGTGCTGGGCGCCGTCGTCATGCAGTCGTTGCGCTCGGGGATGGTCCTGCTCAAGATCGACTCGCCCTCGCAGGACATCGTGGTCGGCGTCGTGCTGGTCACGGCCGTCGCCATCGACTCGGCCCTGCGGCTCGGCCGCAGGAGGGGGGCCATCGCGGCGTTCGCCGCCGGCCTCATCGTGTCGGCGATCATCATCCAGACCGGACGGCAGTGAGCCGAGAGTCCGTGACGCGAGAGGAGAGCACGGCACCATGAGCGACCTCCACACCGGCGTCCCGCTCGTCGAGTTGCGCGACATCCGTGTCGCCTTCGGCGGCATCCACGCCGTCGACGGCGTCACTGTCGACCTGTACCCGGGCGAGGTGGTCGGCCTCGTCGGAGGCAATGGCGCCGGCAAGTCGACGCTGATGCACACGCTGTCGGGTGCTCACCCCGCCGACTCGGGGCAGATACTGATCAACGGGCAGCCAGTCGTCATCCACAACCCTCGCGACGCGAGGGCGCACGGGGTCGAGGTGATCTACCAAAAGCTCGCCCTCGCCGACAACTGCGATGCGGCGGAAAACGTGTTCCTGGGGCGCGAGCTGCGCACTCGCGCCGGCTCCCTCGACGACGACGCGATGGCATCCGCCACGCAGAAGGTGATGCAGCGCCTGAACCCGCGGTTCAAGAACCTGAAGACTGCGGTGAGTTCGCTTTCCGGCGGGCAGCGCCAGTCGGTGGCGATCGCCAGGGCCGTCCACTTCAACGCCAAGATCCTCATCATGGACGAGCCCACCGCGGCTCTCGGACCGGCCGAGACCGCGCAGGTGCACGAGCTCATCTCTCGGCTGAAGTCGGAAGGCATCGGGATCTTTCTCATCAGCCACGACATCCACGACGTGTTCGATCTCGCCGACCGGATCAGTGTGATGCTCATGGGCAAGCTCGTCGGCACCGTGAACAAGCACGATGTGACGAAGGACGAGGTCCTCGCCATGATCATCATGGGCAAGAAGCCCGGCGAGGTCAGCGAGCAGGAGCTCGCCGAGCTGCACAGCTGAGCGACCCGCCGGCCGGCCCGCACGGCCCG
>DASUEW010000866.1:0-5125 GCA_036274875.1 Ilumatobacteraceae bacterium | reverse complement strand
TCGAGAGACTCGTCAGCGCGGCGATCAAACGCCTGTCCGAGCAGCCTCCACTCGCTGAGCCGGCCACCGCGCCCGCGGCGGCCTCGACTTCCACGATTGCCATCGCCACCGCTCGGTGGTCCGCGTCCATCGCGTCGAGTAGGCCGGCCGCTGCTGGATCTCGTTCGCGCACGAGTGGGTACAGACCATCGTCTTCCGACAGGTGGTGCGCATGAAGGAACGACATCATCCATACGAGGTGACGAGCAATCGCGACCTGTTGCGCCGCCGATGGGGGCGGATTGCCGTTGAGTGCGATCTCGGCGCGATGCAGGTCGCGCCGCAAGGCCTGATGCACGATGCGCATCATGCTCGTATCGGCTGGTGCGTCCGGTTTGGTCGTCATCGAGAAGCTCTCCCCTCGCGTGCGCGGCGCGGCACGGCTCGCCGCAACATCTCGCCCATCCAGGCCTCGTACCGGTCGACGGTCCAACCGGACACTTCAACGAGCAGGAGGTAGACCTCCGGACTGGTGAGCGCCCAGACGCCGTCTCGGTCGGTCTCGCCCACTTCACCACCGACAATCAGCTCGACTGCCGCTGTCACGTCGCGCCGCTGGCGTTCGCGAGTGGACTCGAGGATGCCGGCGATCTCCTGATCAGTGTTTGCCGCCTCGCGGAGCACCTTGGCAAACGCCGCAGTGCGCACGTGAACGCCCGCGACGAGCTGTGCCGCCGCGGCGATCCGCTCCTCACGGGTGCCCCGTCCGATCTCAGCGAACTCGGCGCGATCGCCCAATGCGATGGGCTGGTCGTCACCGACGACGGCCAGGTCGATGACCGCCTCGAGCAAGGCGCGCTTGGACGGGAAGTAGGCGTACACAGTCTCCGTGGCAACGCCCGCCTCGGCGGCGACATCTCGCATACCAGTACCCGTCCAGCCTGACGTGGTGAACAGCAGTCGCGCCGCGTCGAGCAGTGCCGACCGAGTTTCCGCAGCCCGCCGGGCCCGAAGCGGTGACCGATACTCCCGCCGCGTGGAGCCGGGTGCGGTCCCTTCAGCGCTGGGCACCAGCGGATGTGCGCGGCTCACTCCGCGAACTTAGCACATTCCTATATTCACTACAAGTCCGTTCCAATGATTTGCGTTTCCGTGTGTCGCAAATCGACGGCGACGGCGAGTTCGGCGTGATTGGATGTGGAGCCGCAACGAACCGGAGGTTCCGATGGCGATCCAAGAACGGGTGACGAGCTATTCCGCGGCCGTCGTGCGCAACGATTTTGTGCCGTATCGGGAGGTGGTACGCCTCACGACCGAGACCGGAAGCGAAGTCTTCATCGGCTTCGTGGCCACGCCACCGGCCGATTGGCTGCGGATCAACGGACCGAACACCATCGTCTTCCTCGAGCGCACGCAGTTCGATCGGATCCACCACCTGGTGCAGACCGAGAGCCCGCTGTTCGTGACGACGATGCAGGGGATCTTCGGGCTCGTGTTCAACCTCACCACCTCGCCCGAGTTGCCCGGCGAAGGCCCCGCCGACGACGACGCACTCGTCGACCTGGCCACCCAGCTCCGCGCCGGCTGACCCAGGCGGCGTACAGAACGCGCCGGCGGGGTCGTTGGAGGTGGCGCACGACGTCGCCTTCGGGGTCGAGCAGTCACACCTCGGGTACGGCGGTGTCGCCGACCTGTCGTTGGCGGCGCGCTTCGCGCAGCAGGTTCTCGACCTGGAACACCGACGGTTCGTCGTGGTCTTGTGCGGTCAGGAGCGGGGGGAGGACCGAGGTGTTCATGGTGTGCTGTTCGGGGTGCTGTTCGGGCGGTGGTATGGGTCGGGTGATGGTGATGACCTCGAACGCGGCGCGCTTGGGCGCGACTCGTCGCCCGAGGCGTTCGAGGCAGGGGCCCCACCGTGGGAGCCACGGCAGCGCCGTTGGGGCGTAGAGACCGGCGGTCAATCGTGTCGTGCCGTGTTGGCGGGCCAGACGGTCGAGTTGGTCGTGGTCGAGGAATCGGGCGGCGTTCCACGGTGGTTTGTGGAACTGTCGTCGGTTCCAGTATCCCCATGGGCTGGTCGGGTTGAGGCTGCCGATGATGACGCGTCCGCCGGGGCGGGTGATCCGTGTCAACTCGCCGATGGTGGCGGCGGGGTCGGCGGTGAACTCGCAGACGGTGACCGCGAACGTGACGTCGAAGGTGTCGTTGGGGAACGCGGTCCGCTGGATGTCGCCTTCGACGAGATCGCCTCGTACTCGCGTCCTGGCGATGCCGAGGGCGGCCGGGTCGCGATCGACGGCGGTGACGCGGGCGCCGGCGGCTTCGAGGTGGGTGGCGAATCGGCCGGTGCCACATCCGGCGTCGCACACGTCGAGACCGGCGAGTGGTGGGGCGCTGTCGAGCAGCAGTTGGTGTTCGACACCACTGGCGTACGCGCCCCACGGCTGATCGAACCAGGCGTCGTAGGCGCGAGCGTCCGCGGTCCACCGTGATGAGGAGTCAGGGTCGCTCATCGGGTTCAGAATGTGCAGGACGTCACGACACCGCTGACGTCTCGATCGGTAGTTGGGCGCGTTGCCATTCCGGGAAGCCGTCTTCGAGTCGTCGCGCGGCGCGTCGGCGGCGGCGGAGGAGTCGGACGGCGTCGTCGGCGAACACGCAGTACGGGCCACGGCAGTAGGCGACGACCTCGACGTCGGGGGGGAGGTCCTTCACGTTGGCGGCGAGCTCGTCGATCGGGATCGAACGCGCCCCGACGATGTGCCCGGCTGCGTGTTCGACAGCCGGTCGGACGTCGACCACGACGACGTCGCCGGCGGCGATGCGTTCGGCGAGCTCGGCGCGACCGATCTGCTCCAGATGAGTCCGGTCGCCCAGGTACGCAGCGGCGAGCTCGTCGATCTGTTCGTGGTGGGAAGCTGCGACGTCGCGCAGCGCGGTCCACGCGTCGACGACACGCGCCGATGCGAGCCGGTAGTAGATCCGGGTGCCGTCGCGTCGCGTCGTCACCAGCCCGGCGCTGGCGAGGACACGGAGATGGAACGAGGTGTTGGCGACGCTCTGGCCGATCTCGGCTGATAGCTCGTCGACATGGCGTTCGCCTTGGGCGAGCACGTCGATCAATTCTGCGCGGCGACCGTTGCCGAGCGCCTTGGCGACCTCTGCGAACGCATCGAACAGCTGGTCTTTCGCGTGCCGATCACCCACGTCAACCTCCTCAAAGAATCACTTGACAATCTACACATCGGCCGGTCTATATTCAAGATGTTACTTGAGGAGTGGGTGATGGATGGAGTCCGTTTGTTCGTCGATGAGGGCTTGGGCCACTCGTCCTATCTCGTCGACCTCGGCGACGGCACCGCCGCGATCGTCGACCCGCCCCGGTTCCCGACCGAACACCTCGCGACGGCGCGCACATCAGGTCTCGCGCCGCGCTGGACGATCGACACGCACTCCCACGCCGACTATGTGACGGGCAGCCCCTCGCTCGCGACCGACGACGATGTGACGTTCATCGCGCCCGCCGCATCGAAACTCGAGACCCCCTACCGAGCGGTGCGCGACGAGGAGCTGATCGGCTTGGCGCCCGGCGTGGCGTTGCGGGCGATCGGGACCCCGGGACACACGCCCGACCACCACGTCTATCTCGTCGAGCGCGACGGGTCACCCGTAAGCCTGTTCACCGGTGGTTCCTTGATGGTCGGCGCCGTGGGGCGCACCGATCTCTGTGGCCCGGATCTCGCCGAGCCACTGGCGCACGAGATGTTCCACTCCTTGCGTCGGCTCGACGGACTCCCAGACGATCTCGCCGTCTATCCAACGCACGGCGCGGGATCGTTCTGCTCCGCACCCGGTGGCGCCGACCGCACAACCACGTTGGGACGCGAGCGCGCCACCAATGCCTTGTTCCGGATTGATGACGAGGACACCTTCGTCGAACAGCTGCTGGCGGGGTTCGGGTCGTTCCCGACCTACTTCGCCCGACTGCCCGAGCTCAACCGGCGCGGGCCACCCCACTACTCACAGCTGCCCCGGCTCGATCGGCTCGACGTCGATGCCGTCAACCAGCACGTCAAGGCCGGAGCACTCGTGGTCGACGCCCGACCGATCTCCGAGTTCAGTGCCGGTCACGTGCCGGGTTCGATCTCCAACGCGCTGCGACCGGTGTTCGCCAGCTGGCTCGGCTGGATCGCCGACCTCGACCGACCGGTCGTGATCCTCGCCGACGCCGATCAGGACCGGGACGAGATCGTCCGCCAAGCCCTCGACATCGGACACGACAACATCGTCGGCGAGCTCGACGGCGGCATCGACGCCTGGCGAGCAGCGAGCCGACCGATCGACGGCATCGCCCTCGTCGCCCCGGCCGACATCGTCGGCACGGTGATCGATGTCCGCCAACGCAACGAGTACGAGACCGGCCACGTCCCCGGCGCGATCGATATCGAGCTCGGCAGTCTCGCCCATTCCTCGATTCCGGAAGGCCCAGTGACGGTGATGTGCGGGCACGGCGAACGCGCCATGACCGGCGCCAGCATCCTCACCAGGCGCGGCCACCGCGATGTCAGCGTGCTCGACGGCGGACCCGACACGTGGGCTGCGTGGAGCGGTCAACCGTTGGTGGTCGGCCGGTGACCGCCCCCGTTACGACACCAGCTCCGCCACGATTGGGGTTGCGGCAGAACCTCGCCCAGTTCTCGCTGCTGGTCGGCGTCAATGCCCTGGTCGGCGGCATGATCGGTCAGGAACGGACCGTCCTGCCGCTGCTCGCCGAGGAAGAGTTCAGACTCACCAAGTTCACCGCCACGCTCACGTTCATCGCCGCCTTCGGGATCGTGAAGGCCGGCACGAACTTCTTCGCGGGAACCCATTCGGATCGCTACGGCCGCAAGCCCGTCCTCGTCGCCGGCTGGATCATCGGGATCCCGGTCCCCGTGCTGCTGATGTGGGCGCCCACGTGGAGCTGGGTCGTGTTCGCCAACGTGCTGCTCGGCGTCAACCAGGGTCTCACGTGGTCGACCACCATCATCATGAAGATCGACCTCGTCGGCCCGGCCAAGCGCGGCCTGGCGATGGGATTCAACGAGGCCGCCGGCTACGTCGCCGTCGCCGCCACCGCCCTGGCCACCGGCTACATCGCAGAGCA
>DASUEW010000865.1:0-8800 GCA_036274875.1 Ilumatobacteraceae bacterium | reverse complement strand
ACCGGCGAGCAGTCGGGCGCTGTCGACTTCGCGTCGGCCGACGAGGTCGACGCCGCGGTCGCGGCCGCCAAGGCGGCATTCCCCGCCTGGCGGGCGACCAGCCTCTCGCGCCGCGCCGAGATCCTGTTCCGCATGCGCGAGCTGGTCGACGCCAACCGCAAGGAGATCGCATCGCTGCTCACGGCCGAGCACGGGAAGGTGATGTCCGACGCGATGGGCGAGGTCGCCAGGGGGCTCGAGAACATCGAGTTCGCGTGCGGCATCCCGCACCTGTTGAAAGGCGGGTACAGCGAGCAGGCGGCGACCGGTGTCGACGTGTACTCGATCCGCCAGCCGCTGGGTGTCGTGGCCGGCATCACACCGTTCAACTTCCCGGCGATGGTTCCGATGTGGATGTTCGCCAACGCCCTGGCGTGCGGCAACACGTTCGTGCTGAAGCCGAGTGAGAAGGATCCGTCGGCGTCGTTGTTCATGGCCGAGCTGCTGCACAACTCCGGGCTGCCCGACGGCTGCTTCAACGTGGTGCAAGGCGACAAGGTCGCCGTCGATCGACTGCTCGAGCACCCCGACGTGGCGGCGGTGAGCTTCGTCGGCTCGACGCCAATCGCCAAGTACATCTACGAGACCGGGACGTCGAACGGCAAACGTGTCCAAGCGCTCGGCGGCGCCAAGAACCACATGCTGGTGTTGCCCGACGCCGACCTCGACATGGCGGCCGACGCCGCGATCGGTGCCGCATACGGCTCGGCGGGGGAGCGCTGCATGGCCATCAGCGTGGTGCTCGCCGCCGACGCGATCGCCGACGAGTTCGTGGCCAAGGTCGCCGACCGCATCCCCAACATCAAGGTCGGCCCGGGCAACGAGCCCGACAACGAGATGGGCCCGCTGATCACCGGCGAGCACCGCGACAAGGTGTCGGGATACCTCGAGGGTGCTCCCGCAGCGGGGGCCAAGCTGGTCGTCGACGGACGCCAGGGGGCGACACCCGAGCACGGCTTCTTCCTGAACCCGTCGCTGATCGACGACGTCAAGCCCGGTATGGCCTGCTACGACGACGAGATCTTCGGCCCGGTGCTGTCGGTCGTCCGGGTGGCGGGGTACCAGGAGGGGATCGACCTGATCAACGCCAACCCGTACGCCAATGGCACCGCGCTGTTCACTCGCGACGGCGGTGCGGCGCGCCAGTTCCAGTTCGACGTCCAAGTCGGCATGGTCGGCGTCAACGTGCCGATCCCGGTCCCGGTGAGCTACTACAGCTTCGGCGGCTGGAAGGCGAGCCTGTTCGGCGACACCCACATGTACGGTCCGGAGGGCGTCAACTTCTACACCCGCGGCAAGGTCGTCACGTCCCGCTGGCCCGACCCCTCGACGTCGTCCGTCGACCTCGGCTTCCCCCAGAACCGGTGATGATGACTCGTCTCTTCATGTTTGTGTCACCGCAACCGGCGAAGATCGCCGGATCCGGTGACACAAACAGAGGGATTTGCGTGGCGTAGGTGGATCTCGGGCTGGTGTTGCAGACGACGCCTCCGGCGGCGCGGGTCGTCGATCTCGCCAAGCGCGCGGAACGGTACGGGTTCACGCACGTGTGGACGTTCGACT
Organism: Ilumatobacteraceae bacterium; assembly: GCA_036274875.1. Lineage (GTDB taxonomy): Bacteria > Actinomycetota > Acidimicrobiia > Acidimicrobiales > Ilumatobacteraceae > JALOLG01. The sequence goes on along the minus strand of DASUEW010000865.1, from coordinate 7,198 downwards.
CGCACATCCTGTGGGAGGAGCCGTACGTCATCTACAGCCAGATCCTGGCCGAGACACGAAAGATCGTCGTCGGTCCGATGGTCACCAACCCGGCCACCCGCGACTGGACCGTCACGGCGAGCACGTACGCGACGCTCAACGAGATGTACGGCAACCGCACGATCTGCGGCATCGGGCGCGGCGACTCGGCGGTGCGCGTCACCAACGGCAAGCCCACCACACTCGCCACGATGGCCGAGTCGATCCACGTCATCCGCGAGCTCGCCAACGGCCGCAGCGTCGAGTACAAGGGCTCGACGATCACCCTGCCGTGGGCGTCGAAGAGCCGGCTCGAGGTCTGGGGCGCCGGCTATGGCCCGAAGGCGCTCAAGCTGATCGGCGAGACGTGCGACGGCTTCATCCTGCAACTCGCCGACGTCCAGATCGCCGAGTGGACGATCGGCGCCGTTCGTGACGCCGCTGCCGCGGCCGGCCGCGACCCGGCCTCGATCACGTTCTGCGTGGCGGCGCCGGCCTACGTCGGCGACGATCTCGCCTACCTGCGCGATCAATGCCGGTGGTTCGGCGGGATGGTCGGCAACCACGTCGCCGACATCGTCGAGCGGTACGGCGAGAGCGCCGCAGTGCCGACCGCGCTCACCGAATACATCAAGGGGCGCACCGGTTACGACTACAACCAGCACGGCCAGGCCGGCAACACCCACACGTCGTTCGTCCCCGACGAGATCGTCGATCGGTTCTGCATCCTCGGTCCGGTCGACGAGCACGTCCGCCGCCTGAACGAGTTGCGCGACCTCGGCGCCGATCAGTTCGCGGTCTACTTGCAGCACGACGGCAAGGACAGCACGCTCCAGGCGTACGGCGAGCACGTCATCCCGGCGATCGCCGAGTCGGTGGCCGCGAAGTCGTGACTGCCGGGCTGCTCACGGACCGTTCATGAGGCTTCGCGCGTTGTGGATGGCGCTGGCCGGGATGGCCGTGCTGATCGCCTGCTGGGAGGGGTACATCGCGCTCGGTGAGGCCACGGACGGCACGGTGCTCGGGTTCGACCTCCCGGCGCGATACGACAAGAGTGCGATGCCGCACGTGTGGAACGTCGTCACGCGCTTCGGCGACCAGGCCGTGGCGGGGCGGCCGGGAACTGTCGGCTCGGCGGTGCTGGCGGCGTGCTGGTACACGTTCCGGGTGTCGATGGTCGGACTCCTCATCGGCGTCGCGGGCGGAATGCTCGTGGCGCTCGTGATGCAGCGCTGGCGCCTGGCCGAGAAGGCGTTGCTGCCGTACGTCATCATCTCCCAGACCATTCCCCTGATCGTGCTCGCCCCGGTGCTCAACGCGTGGAGTGGGCAGCTGAGCGTCGGTCCGATCGAGTGGCAGCGGTGGTACAACCTGGCGATCATCGCCGCCTATCTGGCCTACTATCCCGTGGCGATCGGCGCCCTACGTGGGTTGCAGTCGCCCAAGGAGCATCACGTCGAGCTGATGGATTCGATGGCCGCTTCGGGCACCGCGACGATGTTCAAGCTGCGGCTCCCCGCGGCGGTGCCGTACATCCTTCCCGCCCTGCGGCTGTCCGCGGCATCGGCGATCGTCGGCACGATCGTCGCCGAGATCTCGATCGGTGGATCCGGCATCGGGCGCCTCATCATCGACTACTTCCAACGCTCGACCGGTGATGCGACCAACATCGCCGCCGCGGTGCTCGGCGCGGCGTTGTTGGGACTCGTGGTCGCGGCCCTCGTCAGTGCGTTCGAGTGGACCGTGATGCGCAACCGACAACGCGATGCGATGAGCGAGATGGCGTGAGCGAGTCAGCGAGCGAGGCGGCGGGCGTGAGCGACGTCGTGGTGCCGGCGACGGTCTCGGTCATCGGCGCCGACATGGTGTTCAACCGCGGCCGTCCCAACGAGGTCGTCGCCCTGCGCGACATCGACCTCGACGTGGCCGATGGCGAGTTCGTGTCGTTGATCGGTCCATCGGGGTGCGGCAAGAGCACACTGCTGCGACTCGTCGGCAACCTCCTCGAACCGACGGCCGGCACGATCACGGTCAACGGCAAGCCGGCCAGCCGCGCCCGCCTCGACCAGGACTACGGGATGGCGTTCCAGCAGGCCGGGTTGTTCGACTGGCGCACCGTCGCCCGCAACATCGAGCTCCCGCTCGAGTTGAGGGGCGTCGACAAGGCCGACCGCCGAGCGCGGGCGCTCGAGTTGCTCGAGCTCGTGAAGCTCGGCGACTTCGCCGACCACCGGCCGTGGGAGCTGTCGGGCGGCATGCAGCAGCGGGTGGCGATCGCACGCGCGTTGGCGTCGCGTCCAGGCCTGCTGCTGATGGACGAGCCGTTCGGCGCCCTCGACGAGATGACGCGCGAGCACATGCAGGCCGAGCTGATCAGGATCTGCGCCGAGCTCGGCACGACGGTCATCTTCGTGACGCACTCCATCCCCGAGGCGGTGTACCTGTCGGACCGCGTCGTCGTGATGTCGCCCCGGCCGGGACGCATCACCGACCACATCGACGTCAAGATCGGCGACCGCAACGACGACACGCGCGAGGCGAGCGAGTTCTTCGAGAAGATCACCGAGGTCCGCGAGGCGCTGCGTGGCATCGAGCGCGACCTCGGTGGTCTTGGAGTCGACGACCGGTGAGCCGCTCTGCGCCGACTCCTCGGTCCGATCGCATCGCGTCGGTCGTGGCTCCCATCGTGCTGGGCATCGCCTTTCTCGCCCTGTGGCAGTGGTTCGTCGTTGCCCGCGACATCAAGCCGTTCCTACTCCCCAAACCGACGGCGATCTGGTCGGAGTTCTGGGATTCGTTCGCCAACATCCGCAAGGCGACCCGCGTCACTGCGACGAACGCCTTCTTCGGGCTCGTCGCCGGCTCGATCGGTGGTGCCGTGACCGCGCTCGTCGCCAACCGCTTCCGGCGTGTCGGCGAGATGCTCACGCCACTCGCCGCGGCCGCCAACGCGATCCCGATCGTCGCCCTGGCTGCGATCTTCGGGCGCATGTTCGACTCGACCACCGAGACGCCACGCCGACTGGTGGTGCTGCTCGTGGTGTTCTTCCCAGTGTTCATCAACGTGCTGCGCGGCCTGCGTGAGGTCGAGCCGGTGCACCTCGAGTTGATGCGTAGCCTGGCCGCCTCGCCCACCGCGGTGTCGCGGCGCGTCCGGCTGCCGAACGCGATCCCCTTCTTCCTCACCGGGCTGCGGGTCGCTTCGGCACTGTGCGTGATCGCGGCCCTCGTATCCGAGTACTTCGTCGGCCAGCAGAACGGTCTCGGGCCCAAGATCGCGGGCGCTGCCAAGGGCTCGTCGAACTACCCGCTGGCCTGGGCGTTCGTCGTCGCCGCGTGCGCGCTCGGCGTCGCCTTCTATCTTGTCGCCATCCTGCTGGAACGCGTCGCGCTGCCATGGCGGCGGGGCCCCAGCCGATGACCCCTTCTCGCACGACCGTGCGAGGACCCACCCATCACCACATCACGGGGGAGGAACCCATGAGAAGGATCCGAATGGTCAGGAGCACAGCACTTCTCGCTGTGCTGACGTTGAGCGCGGTCGCGTGCGGCGACGACGACGAGGATGCGGCTCCGGTCACCGAGGCGCCGTCCGCCGACTCGGCCGCACCTGACGGCACCGCGGCACCGGTCGGCACGGAGGCCCCCGCGGCCGCCGGCGCGGCGCTCGCCGTCGACACGAGCACGTGCACAGCACCGGCGGCCGGAACCCCGGTCAGCCTGCAGCTGCAATGGGTGACGCAGGCCCAGTTCGGCGGCTACTTCGCCGCCGTCGACCAGGGCTTCTACGAAGACGCCGGACTCGACGTGACCATCGAAGAAGGCGCCGTCGACATCGTGCCGCAGACCGAACTGGCCTCCGGAAACGTCGACTTCGCGATCGCGTGGGTTCCAAAGGCACTGGCGTCACGCGAGCAGGGTGCCGAGATCACCAACATCGCCCAGATCTTCCAGCGCTCCGGAACGTTGCAGGTCTCGTGGGCCGACAGCGGCATCGCCACCTCCGCCGACCTGGCCGGCAAGAACGTCGGCAACTGGGGCTTCGGCAACGAGTACGAGCTGTTCGCCGGGCTCACCAAGGCCGGACTCGACCCCGGCGCCGACGTCACGCTGGTGCAGCAGAACTTCGACATGCAGGCACTGCTGAACCGCGAGATCGACGCCGCCCAGGCGATGACCTACAACGAGTACGCCCAGGTGCTCGAGGTCGTGAACCCAGAGACGGGCGAGCTGTACACCGCCGACGACTTCAGCGTCATCAACTGGAACGACGAGGGCACGGCGATGCTCCAGGACGCGATCTGGGCCGACACCGCCAAGCTGAGCGATCCGGCCTACTGCGGGACCGCGATCGCCTTCGTCAAGGCTTCGATCCAGGGATGGGCGTACTGCCGCGACAACGCCGAGGCCTGCGCCGATCTCGTGGTCGCCCAGGGGTCCCAACTCGGCGCCAGCCATCAGATGTGGCAGATGAACGAGATCAACAAGCTGATCTGGCCGTCAACTGGCGGGATCGGCGTGATCGATCAAGCGGCATGGGATCAAACGGTGGCGGTCGCGCTCGGCACCAAGAACGCCGACGGGGCGACGGTGATCACTGCTGCGCCGTCGGACGGTGCCTACACCAACGACATCGTCAACGCCGCGCTCGCCGAGCTCGCCGACCTCGACACGACCGGCGACGGTTTCACGCCCGTCGACGTCACCCTCAACGAGGGCGGTGCCTGACCCAACCCCCCGTTCTGTCTGCTTCAGATGAAGCCACGCTGCGTTTGAAGCAGACAGTTCGGGGGGTTAGCGGGCGTCGGCCACCGTGAGTGCTTCGTCGATCACGGCGAGGCCCTCGCGGAGCTCCTCGTCGCTGATCGTCAGCGGCGGCACGACGTGGATGCGGTTGGCGGGCGCGAACGGCCAGACGCCGCGGTCCTTGCACGCCGCGACCACCTTGCCCATCGCCGCGGCGTCGAGCGGCTCCTTCGTCGCCCGGTCGGCCACCAGCTCGATCGCCCAGAACACACCGAGGCCGCGCACGTCGCCGACGCTCGGGTGCCGGGCGGCGAAGTCGTCGAGGGCGGGGCCGATGATGTCGGTGCCGAGATGCCGGGCATGCTCCACGATGCCCTCGTCCTTGAAGATGTTGATGCTGGCGACGGCGCTCGCACACGCCAGCGGATGCCCCGAGTAGGTGAGACCACCCTGGTAGACGCGGTCGCGGAACGTGTCGGCGATCGCCTGCTTGATGATGACTCCGCCGAGCGGCACGTAGCCCGAGTTGACGCCCTTGGCGAAGGTGACGAGGTCGGGGGTGATGCCCCAGTGATCGAACGCGAACCACTCGCCGCACCGCCCGAACCCTGCCATCACCTCGTCGCAGATCATCATGATCCCGTGCTCGTCGCACAGCTCGCGCACGCGCTGCAGGTAGCCGTCGGGCGGGACGAGGATCCCGTTCGTGCCGACGACGGTCTCGAGCAGGATCGCGGCGACGTGCAGCGGGCCCTCGGCCATCACCGTGGCGCGCAGATGGGCCAGCGCGCGCTCGCACTCCTCGGCGTGCGACGTGGCGTTGAACGCCGAACGGTACGGGTACGGACCCCAGAACTTGACTGCGCCGGGGATGCCGGGTTCGCTGTCCCAGCGCCGTCCCTCGCCGGTGAGCGTGATCGCTCCGGCGGTTGCCCCGTGGTAGCTCTTGTACGTCGACAGCACCTTGCTGCGCCCGGTGTGGAGTCGGGCCATGCGCGTCGCGTTCTCGATCGCCTCGGCGCCCCCGTTGGTGAAGAACACCATGTTCAGATCGCCGGGTGCCAGATCGGTGATCAACCGGGCCGCCTCGCTGCGCATGTCGTTGGCCATCGGCGGCCCGATCGTGCACAGTCGGTCCGCCTGCTCCTTGATGGCGGCGACCATCCGCGGGTGCTGGTGGCCGATGTTGACGTTGACGAGCTGGCTCGAGAAGTCGAGCCAGCTGTTGCCGTGGTCGTCCCACATCCGGGTGCCGGACGCGCCGGCGATCACGACCGGGTCGAGCGCACCCTGCGCCGACCACGAGTGGAAGACATGGGCGCGGTCGTTCTCGTACGCAGTGGCCAGGTACGGCGACGTCGACGTATCGGGAGGCATCGACGTATCGGGAGGCATCGTCGTGTCGGGCTGCGTCACACCGAGGGTCATGCGGGCGATGGTATTCGCTACACGGAGGGGTGGACAGACCCGTCTTTGTTCCCGTACAACGAAGCGTCTACGTTGCGCGGGGATGGCAGGGCACATGGGCGAGCGAAAAGGGTGAGCGAAAGGTGAGCGAAAAGGGTGAGCGAAATGGGTGAGCCGAATGGGTGACATGGTGACGTTCGCGAGCAATGGGAGCACGTGCGAGGGGTACCTGGCCGTCGCCGAGCGATCCGACGGGGCGGCGCCGGGTGTGGTCGTGATCCAGGAGTGGTGGGGGCTGGTGCCGCACATCGTCGACGTCGCCGACCGGTTCGCGGCAGCCGGCATCACGGCCCTCGCGCCCGACCTGTACCGGGGCGATTCGGCGACCGAGCCCGACGGCGCCGGCAAGTTGATGATGGCGCTCAACATCGAGCGGGCCGCGAAGGATCTCTCTGGTGCTGTGGATCTGCTCCGTGAACGCACGGGTCGCGATGCCGTGGGCACGGTGGGCTACTGCATGGGCGGCGGTCTGGCCCTCGTGCTCGCATGTCAACGACCGGACGCGGTCAAGGCCGCCGCGCCCTACTACGGCGTGATTCCGTGGCCGACCGCCCAGCCCGACTGGTCGGCGCTCGACGCCAAGGTGGTCGGCGAGTACGCCGAGCTCGACGACTTCGCCGGCCCGGAGGCGACGCGAGCGCTCGAGTCGCAGCTGCGTGAGCTCGGCAAGGACGCCACGATGCACATCCATCCCGGCTGCCACCACGCATTCTTCAACGACACGCGGCCCGAGGCCTACGACGCCGCGCACGCGGCCGAGGCCTTCGACCGCACGGTCGAACTGTTCCGCAGCGTGCTCTGATCACCACCCGCGGTGTCGGATCTCTCGGTACAGTGCTCGGCGGCACGCGCTGTGCGTCGCCGCGTGAACAGGACCGCGTGAACAGGAACGGTGGACAAGTGAAGAGACGAGCAATCGTGATGGTTGGTGCACTCGCGCTCGCGGGAGGTGCATGTGGCGGCGACG
>DASUEW010000864.1:0-4040 GCA_036274875.1 Ilumatobacteraceae bacterium | reverse complement strand
TTCGCTCACGGTGCCCCGCCCTCACTGGTTCGGGGTCGACTTCCAGGATCAGCGCGCCTTTCTCGTGTTGATGACGGTGCTGTTCGTGATCATCGGCGTCGCGCTGGTTCGGCTGCGGCGGAGCTCGTACGGCCGGATGATCATCGCCATGAAGGACAGTCCAGCGGCGTGCGCGACGTTGGGGATGAACATCACCCAGCTCAAGCTCGTCGTGTTCATGCTGTCGTCCGCCATCGCCGGGCTGGGTGGGCTGATGTGGGCTTCGCAACAGCGCACCGTGCCGAACAACAACAACTTCGACGGGCTCGCGAGCCTGCTGCTGTTCATGATCGCCGTGGTCGGCGGGATCGGCTACGTGAGCGGCGCGCTGCTGGCCGGCATCTTCCTCAGCGTCCTCAGTGTGGTGATGCCCAACATCTTCGCCAAGCTGGGTTCGGACTACCCCTCACTGCACTGGCTGTTCGTCACCGTCCTCGGCAACTTCACCAAGTTCGTCGGCCCCGCGATCATCGGCATCCGACTGGGCAAGAACCCGAGCGGCATCGCACAACAGGTGATGGATGGGTTCCGGCCGCTGAAGCGGGTGCCGCTGTGGACAGCGGCGTGGGCGGCGTCGATCGTCGTGCTGTGGGCACTGTCATGGCGTGGCGCCATCGGCCACTGGACGTTTGCGCTCGTGGTCGTCGGTTCGGTGATCGTGGTGCCGCTGGCGCTGCGGGGCATGTTCCCCGAACGCTTCGACGTCGATGCCGACGCCGGCCGCGAGGATCTCGACCTGATAGGGCTGTCGCGACCGTTCCTGGCATCGGATCGCGTCCGGTTCGATCGGGAACTGGCCCTGTCCCGCGCCGCTGAAGTTCGCCCCGTTGACGTGGCAGTTGGGGGCTCCGATGCCGCTCCTTGAGTGCCGGCAGCTCAGCGTCGCCTTCGGCGGAGCGACGGCCCTCGATCGGGTCGACATCACCGCTGATGCCGACACCATCACGGGGTTGATCGGCCCCAACGGCGCCGGCAAGACGACGTTGTTCAACTGCGTCACGGGGTTGCTCCATCCGAGCGACGGCGCCGTGCTGCTCGACGGCCGCGACATCACCAGGCTCCCGCCGTTCAAACGATCGCGGCTGGGCATCGCCCGCACGTTCCAGCGGCTCGAGCTGTTCGTCTCGTTGTCGGTCCGTGACAATCTCCTCGTCGCCGGCGAGATCGCGGCGCGTTGGCAGCGCCACCACCCCGATCCTCGCCGCGAGGCCGAGCGCGTGCTCGACCTGCTCGCGATCCGCCACCTTGCCGACCGCGACGTGACCGAGATCCCGATCGGCATGGCCAGGCGCGTCGAGGTCGGACGGGCGCTGATGACGCAGCCGAAGATCCTGTTGCTGGACGAGCCGGCGTCGGGCCAGGACGAGTCCGAGACGGAGGAGTTCGGAGAGCTGCTGCTGAAACTGAGCGCGGCCGGCATCGCGATCCTGTTGGTCGAACACGACGTGTCGCTGGTGATGAGGGTGTGTTCCTACGTCCAGGTGCTCGACCTCGGGTCGACGATCGCCCGCGGCACGCCGGACGAGATCCAACACGACGACCTGGTGCTCGATGCGTACCTCGGCGCGGAGCAGGCACCGTGATCGGCCCCAGCCTCGAGTTGGTCGACGTGACCGCTGGATACGGTCCGATCGTCGTGCTGCAGGGCCTGTCGCTCAGCATCGAGCAGGGCGAGGTGCTCGCCCTGCTCGGCCCCAACGGCGGCGGCAAGTCCACCACCCTGCAGGTGTGCTGCGGGCTCGTGCCGATCACGAGAGGTGAGCTGCGGCTCGCCGGTCGATCGATCAACGGCACCACGCCCGACGCGCTGGCCCGGGCGGGTGTCTGTGCGATTCCGGAAGGGCGGGGCATCTTCCCGAACCTCACCGTGCGCGAGAACCTGATGATGGCCACCTACTCCGGTACGTCGTTCGCCGAGGTGGAGGCCGTCGCGTACGACAGGTTCCCCGTCCTCGCCCGACGCCCATCCCAGCTGGCGGGAATGTTGTCCGGTGGACAACAGCAGATGCTCGCCGTGTCGAGGGCGTTGGCGACCAACCCGGCCGTGCTGCTGCTCGATGAGCTGTCGATGGGCTTGGCACCGAGGGTCGTCAGCGAGCTCTACGAGATCGTCGCCAATGTGGCCGCTGACGGGGTGTCGATCCTGATGGTCGAGCAGTTCGCGCGAGCCGTGCTCCGCATCGCCGACCGGGCTGCCATCATGCTCAACGGACAGATCGTCCGCTCCGGGGCACCGGACGACATCGCCGAAGAACTCTCAGCTGCCTACTTGGGCGGAAAGGCGCACGTGTGACCGAGAACGATCGCATGGAGCAATTCAAGGCAGACATCACCGCGATGCAGGTGAAGACGTCGGGGAGCGCCCTGACCGAGCGAGCGTTGAGCACGCTCGGCATCACTTTGATGGTCGCCGCACTAGCGGTCGGCCTGGGGTCGTTCGTGAACTCGAGCAGCCAGGACAACGCCCTCGATCAGAACGAGTTGATCATCCTCGGCTTCGTGTGCGTCTCGATGGCCGTCATCGGCGCGGCACTGTGGCTCCGTACGGCGCTCGTCCGCTTCTGGAGGTTCTGGATGCTGCGCTCGCTCTACGAAGGCCAGGCTCACCTCGACGAGGTGGTCAAGGCCATCCGCGACAGCACGAGAGCCGACCTCTAGCTGACCTCACCTCCCTCCCCGAACCCGTGTTTGCGTCCGACGACACCTAGGTCCGACCGAGAGACGCCTCGTAGAGCAATCGCTCAGGACTGGGACGACCCATACGGTTCCTTGACTTTCTCCGCGCCTACCACCGCCGATAAGAGCCTTACAACGGCGACTGCACGGCCGAGCGCTGTGTTGTGCGCTGTCTCGCACGCCGCTGCCAGGTGGACCGGGATCGAAACGCTGAGAGGCGGTGGGAAAGCGATGCGTCAAATGTTGCGCCGTCGGATCCGCCATGCCCCTGGCGTCGCGACGAACGAGAACGTCATGGCGGCGCGCTTTCGGCAAAGCCACGTGAGGCTCGGCGTCGGGCTATCACTGGCGACGTTGGTCGAGGTCGCCGGCTATGCGTGGCTTGGCCATCCCGACGCCCGTGGCGCCCTGCTCGCCGTGACGTTCGGCGCGGTGGTGGTTACGGCGGGCGTGTGGTTCATCGGACCCGCAATGGCTCGGCATCGGCATCACGCCGCGTTCTTCGTCGTCTGGTCGTCCGGCGTCGTCGCGTGCATCCTGGCCGGCGCCGCTCTCGACGGCGGCGAGAAGTCCCCGATCGCGGTATTGCTGTTCCTACCGATGCTGTACGCGGCATTGGGATATCGCCCGCTGATCGTCCTCTTGCTGGGCGCTCCTGAAGTCGTCGGATACATGACGATCACGTACACCGATGCGACTCCGAACACGGCATACGCGGCCCTCATGGCCGCCACGCTCACCCTGACGGTGCTCATGGCCGCGCTGTCGGCCCGCACCCGCGAGGCGCAGGCGCGAGAACTGCACGCGCTCACGGCGCGGTTGGAAGCTGAGGCGACTCGCGACAGTCTCACGGATTGTCTGAACCGGCGAGGGTTCGACGCCGCCATCGAGGCAGAGGTGTCGCGTGCCATTCGTTACGGGCGTCCAATGTCGTTGCTGCTCTTGGACGTCGATCACCTGAAGAAGATCAACGACACGCACGGGCATTCGGGCGGTGACGCGGCGCTTCAGCAAGTCGCATCAGCAATTCACCGAGCGCGTCGCCCCAATGACGTCGCCGCTCGCTTCGGCGGCGACGAGTTCGCGCTCCTGATACCGGAGAGCGGGATCGCCGGGGCACTCCAGCTCGCCGAGCGGATACATGCCGCGCTGCATGCCACCACAGGCCGAGTCAGCGTCACGGTCAGCATCGGCGCGGCGAGCATCAACAGCGAGATCACGACGGTCGACGAGCTGTTGCGCGCCGCAGACAGCGCGCTCTACAGAGCGAAGCGAACAGGGCGTGGCCAGTCCGCAAGCTTCGACGATCTTCCCGGACGCCAAGC
>DASUEW010000863.1:0-3808 GCA_036274875.1 Ilumatobacteraceae bacterium | reverse complement strand
CGAAGGATCGACGCCCGCCTCGTCGACGGCCGCGTGCTGCAGGGCGCGGGCCTGCTCGTAGCGCAGCTGCAGCTCGGCCCATCCCTGCTGTTTGATCGGATGGCCGGCCCGACCCGAACGCAGGAGGTACGACTGGGTCTCGTCGAGCACGCCGCGCTGCAGCCCCAGATAGCTGAACGACAGCGTCATGAAGAAGTGCGGCCAGCGCGTGGCGGCCTGGTCGAAGCCGCCGGGCGGTAGCCACTCGTGCTCGACGGGGACGAACACCCGGTCGAACACGAGCGTGCGGCTCAGCGTGGCCCGCATCCCGACCGGATCCCACTCCCCGACGATGCTCAGCCCCTCGCCGGCGGCCGGCACACCGAGGAACCTGACGCGCTCGTCGCCCGGCACCCTGGCGACGATGTTGTGGATGTTGGCCGCCTCCGACAGCGAGGCGAAGATCTTGCGCCCTGTGACGAGATAGCCGCCGTCGACCGGTTCGGCCACGGTGGCGATGCCCTCCGTCGCGCCCGGTGCGTTGCCCTCGCTGAACGGTTGGGCGTGGAGAGTGCCGCCGTCGACGACGCCCGCATACAGCAGCCGACGGCGGTCGTCGAGCGCGGCAAGTTCCTGGGCGCTCCACGTGAGGTCGTCGGCGATCTGGCCCGCGAGCAGCATCGTGACGCAGTGCATGTTGAAGGCGAGCGCAGTCGCGGGTGCGTGGCGACCGAGCTCGTTGGCCACCCGGCAATAGTCGGCGAAGGTGGCACCGATTCCACCCCACGCCTGCGGGACACACAGCGCGAGGAACCCCGCGTCGCGGAGGTCGGCGAAGTCGTCGTAGGGGAAGCTCGCCTCGCGGTCGTGGCGTTCGGCGCGCTTGGCGAACACCGCCCCCAGCTCGGCGGCCGTTGCGACGAGCGCGACGCGGTCGGCCCGGCCGCTCAACGGATCATCTCGTGGACGAAGTGGTCGAACAGCACGTGGTCGCCCTCGCCGTTGATCTTCTCCGGATGCCACTGCACCGCCAGGACACGGCGCGACCGGTCGTCGGGCTCGATCGCCTCGATCACCCCGTCGGGCGCCCAGGCGACGGCGCGGAAACCCGGCGCCAGACGGTCGATCGCCTGGTGGTGGATCGAGTTCACGACCCGTTCGAGCTCACCGCCGTACGCTTTGGCGAGACGGCTGTCGGCCTCGACGACGATGGGGTGGCGCAACCCCATGACGTCGGTGGGCACATCGCTGATCGGCGGGTGCGAGGTGTCCGGTGCCGTCATGTCTTGATGGAGGGTGCCGCCCATCGCGACGTTGAGCACCTGGCAGCCGCGGCAGATCGCGAACAACGGGACGTCGAGCTCGAACGCCGCCCTGGCGAAGGCCTGGTCGCTCGAGTCGGCGCTCGCCGACACACCTTTGTTGACTCCCAGATCGGCTTGGCCGTACTCCGACGGGTCGAGATCGTCGCCGCCGACGAGGATCAAGCCGTCGAAGCCCTCGAGCACCTGCGTCGCGTCAGCGGGATCGTGGTGTGGGAGCAGCACCGGCAACCCGCCGGCGTCGATGACGGACTGGGGGTACTCGGCGCCCAGCGTGTACAGGTCGGTGCGCGGGTCGAGGAATGTGGGCATCGTGCGCCGCCACGTCGTCATCGCGATGCGTGGCTTGCTCGCCATGCGCCCAGCGTACTGCTGGACCTTCGTTCGGCCCCGAACGAGTGTCGTTGATCCACCGGCCGGCAGTCCATCCGCCGACATCAAAAGAAAATTCGGCGACGGTGTCGATTACTTCGTGGTCGGTTCGTTGTCTGAGTAGGCAAGCCCATCACGGGCTCGCACCGAGAGAAAGCAGCACAGCCATGAACGTCAGCTCCGCATCAACCACCACCGCCACATCAACCGACACCGTCGCCTCGTCGCGGTGGTCACTGCTGCGGGTCGGCGCTCTCGCTGGGGTCGCCGCCGCCGTTGCCACGGAGCTCGTCGCGGCCGTCGCCCGCGTCAGCGACGTCTCGATGGAAGCGGGCGGATTCGGCGCCGACACCTCCGAGCCGATCCCCGTCGGCGGCTTCGCGTTCGCCACGCTGCTGTGGACCGCGGTCGGCATCGTGATGGCCGTCGCCATGACCCGGTGGGCGAAGCGCCCGGCGCGGACCTTCACCGTCACCGCCGTCGTCCTCACGATCGTCTCGCTCGTCCCGCCGGCACTGGCCGGGTCCACCACCACGGGGACCAAGGTGATCCTCGCGTTGACGCACGTCGTGGCCGCCGCCCTCGTCGTCCCGGCAATCCGCTACGAGCTCACCAAGTGGGAGTCCCGCTGACGCGACCAGCGGTCGGCCTCGAACCGTCACCGCCCCCGACGACCGAACGATGCGAACGTCGGCGCACCCGGTTCGAGATCGACACGGGCGGCGCGGGCGCAGAAGCTGATCGCGTGGTACCAGCCGGTGAGCATGAAGAGGTCGAGGAGCTGAGCGTCGGAGAGCACCGCCCGGAGCCGGCCGTACAGGTCGTCGTCGATGTCGCTGGTGTCGTGGAGACTGTCGACCGCCTCGATCAGCACACGCTCGACGGGATCGTCCCAGCAGTCGTCGGCCGGTGTGCCGGCGGTCAGCGATCGCACCTGTTCGTGTGAGAGCCCGACCGCGTCGGCGAAGAATGTGACGTGGACGCCCCATTCGTACTCACACCCGCAGCGCGCCGTCACCCGGTCGATCACGATCTCGCGTTGGCGCTTGCTGAGGCTGAGCGTGCGGCCGAGCTCGTAGCCGCCCCATCCGTGCATCGCCGTGGTCATCGCCATGTTGCGAGCGAACGTGCGGAACAGGCCGATCGGGTCGACACCGGACGGCATCATCCGCGCCAGCTGCTCCCCGACCTCGGGTTCGTACGGTGGGGTGAGGGGTTCGATGCGTGCCACGGGGTCTCCTCGTTCCTGGATTGCTGGCTGGTGGGTCGAGCTCATTGCCGGTTCGTGCCGGTCTGTGTGCAGGTGCTGCTCACGGGCACTCCGGAAAACAGAGCGTCAGCCACGAGTATGACGCTCTGTCTTGCCGGGCGATCGCCCCGCTCGACGCGTGGTCGCGACGATGGGCGTCCGAGCTGGGCTGAAGCACCGCACGTGGGTTCAGGCCGCGTCGGCGAGCATCGCCGAGTAGCCGGCCGCGAGCGCACGCAGCTGGGTGGCGCCGTCACCCGTGAACGACGAGCCGTGCATCAGGGCCAGCGTGGAGGGTCGGAGCTCTGCCAGGCGCTCCAACGTCGGGAGCAGGTCAGGACCCTGCGACGTGGCGTGGAAGAGGTCCTCGGCGAGGAGAGCCGGCTCGACGACGTCGTCTTCGGTCAACGCCGGGCCGTCGCCCGTGTGCGTGAAGATGTCGCCGGCGAACAACGTCGTGGTCGTCTCGTCGAGCCACAGCCCGCTCTCCCAGTTGTGGGGGACGTGTGGGGTGGGGACGAATCGGAGCTGGTGATGGCCGAGGTCGAGGACGTCGTCGTCGATGACGTGCGGTGGGCGGTCGGCGAGGTCGTTCAACGACAACATGCAGGCGAGCCCGCCGTGCACGACCTCGGCCCGCGGGGCGTCGGCCAGGAGCAGGTTCATCGCCCCGCACTCATCGGCCTCGACGTGGGCGAACGAGATCCAGCGCAGATCCTCGATCGGGATGAGCTTCGAGATCGCGTCCGACACGAGCGGGTAGAGCTGTCGCATGCCGGTGTGGAACAGGAACGGTTGCTCGTCGCGGACGAGGAACTGGTTGAACGTGAAGCCACCCGGTGCGACTCCGTCCACGAGTGTGGAGAGACGGAAGACGTCGGGAGCG
>DASUEW010000862.1:0-8433 GCA_036274875.1 Ilumatobacteraceae bacterium | reverse complement strand
GAGCCGCCCGATGTCGTTCGCAACCACATCGGCAGCCGCTTTGACGAGGTTGTTGTAGCGACGGTGGTGCCCCACGAGCAGGTGGACATCGTGGTCCGCCGCGACTGCGCACAACTCCTTGCCGGCGACGAGTGTGTCGGCGATCGGTTTCTCGACGAGCACGTGGACTCCGTGACGTGCGAAGTACGCGCCGACCTCGAGGTGCAGCTGGTTCGGGGTGGCGACGATGACGCCATCGACTCCCCTGTCGATCAATTCGCGGTAGTCGGTGTGCAGCGGTACGCCGAGCTGCGCGGCCAATGCCGCAGCGCCGTCATCGAGACCGGACAGGCCGACCAGCGCCACGTCGTGCACGCTGCCCGCCAGCGCGGCATGGAGGCGACCGATCGTTCCCGTGCCGACGATCCCGAGTCGAACCGGCTCCATCCGACTCAGCTCGACTCAGCTCGTCTCATTCGGGCGCGTGGGACATCGAATCCCCACCGCGGGCCGGCGAGACGGAGCTGTGCCCTCGACATGTGGGCGCCGGCGAACTGACGCTTCGCATCGCGCCTCCGAGGAACAGGCGCCCGATCTCGGGGTGGTTGAGAACCTCGGACGCCGTGCCGCTCAGTGCCAACCGTCCCTGTTGCAGCACAAGCCCGTAGTCGCTCACTTCGAGCGCCGACTTCGCGTTCTGCTCGATCATCAGCACGGTCGTTCCGCGGTTGCGAAGTTCCTGCAGGAGTCCGAAGACCTGTTGCACGAGGATCGGTGACAGCCCGACCGACGGTTCATCGATGAGCAGCAGGCGCGGCTCGAGCAGCATCGCCCGGCCGATCTCGAGCATCTTCTGCTCGCCGCCGCTGAGCGTGCTGGCCTGCATACCGGCTTTCACGCGGAGCATCGGGAACAGCTCGAAGGCGATGCTGTCGACTCGTTCCCGGGTGAGCCGCAGGTTCTCGAGGCTCACTCCGCCCAGCTCGAGGTTGGCCCGCACGGACATCCTCGGGAACACGTTGCGGCCCTGGGGCACGAAGCTGATGCCGCGCCGCAGCAGCTCGACCTGGCTCAGGCCGACGATGTCTTCGTCCTCGTACCACACGTGTCCGGACCGAACTCGAACCATCCCGAAGATGGCCTTGATGGCCGTCGACTTCCCGGCACCGTTGGGGCCGATGACGGTGGTGAGCGCGTCGCGATGAACCGCCAGGCTGATCTCGTGGAGCACCGTCGTCGCGCCGTACCCGCCGACGACGGCGTCCATGCGCAGGATGACGTCGTCGCCGCCGCGAGGTTCGTCGACGATCGCGCCGGCGTGAGGTGCCGCGGTCTCAGGGATCACGGTGTCAGCCACCCAGGTACACCTCCAGGACCCGCGGGTCCGCGCGCACCTCGTCGGGGGTGCCGGTCATCAGCAGCCGGCCCTGTTCGAGCACCACGACGCGGTCGGCCAACCCGAAGATGAACTCCATGTTGTGCTCGACGACGGCGAACGTCATGCCGTCGTTCTGGTTGAGGTCGCGGATGCGCTCCTTCAGATCACCGAGCATCGCCGGGTTGACCCCACCGGCCGGCTCGTCGAGGAAGACCGCGGCAGGACCGGACACGAACGCCATCGCGGTGTCCAGCAGTTTCTGCTGGCCATAACTCAGGTTGCCTGCCCGCTCGTCGGCGAGATGGGCGAGGCGGAACCGTTCGATGAGCCGGTCGACCCGATCGTTGAGTCCCATGTCGGGCCGTTGGAACAGCCGCCGACCCATCGACCCCATGTGCTCTTGGGCAGCGGTCTTGAGGTTGTCGCGCACGGACATCGACTCGAACACCTGCAGCAGCTGGAACGTGCGGGCGAGACCGGCCTTGGCGCGCCGATGCGGTCTCCAGCGGCTGACGTCGCGACCGTGGAGCTCGATCCGTCCCCCGTCGGGCCGGTACTGGCCGAGGATGCAATTGAACAGCGTCGTCTTGCCGCAACCGTTCGGACCGATCACGCCGAGGATCTCGCCCTTGTGGAGGTCGAACGAGACGTTGTCGACGGCCCGGATCCCGCCGAAGGACTTGGTGATGTGGCGCACCGACACGACGACCTCGCCGTCGCTGTCGACGTCGACGCCGGAGTCCACACTCTCGATCGTGCTCATGGCGTCTCCCGCGTTCCCCGGCGCCGTTGCCGCAACCGACTCTGCAACCGTTTGTGCAACCTCTTCTGTATTCGTGCGCGGAGCAGGTTGAACGATCCGGCCACACCCTTCGGCGCCACCAGCATCATGACGACGACGAACAGGCCGAACCACACCCGGTAGTAGTCGCCGGCGACCCGCAGGCGATCGGTGAGCACGGTGATGAACGAGACCCCGATCAACGGCCCGACGAGCGTGCCCAGCCCGCCGACCACGGTGGCGAGGAAGAAGTCGAACGATTGACCGATGTAGAAGCCGCGGGGATCGACGAACTCGATCAGCCGCGCGTACAGCGCGCCTGCCACACCGGCGAGTCCGGCGCCGATCGAGAAGGCCAGCAGGGTGTAAGTGCGGATGTCGACGCCGAGGCTGGCGGCGCGGGCCGGGTTGTCACGCAACGCCTTGAACGCCCGGCCCCACGGACTGCGAACGATCCACCACACCACCGCGACGGCAGCCACCAGGAACACCAGGCAGAAGTAGTAGTAGTTCCGGCTGGGGAACAAGTCGATGCCGAAGACGTCGACGTCGTCGCGCGGGATCCGGATGCCTCGCGACCCCCCGGTGAGCCCCTCCTCGTTGTTGAGCACGAGGAACACCAGCAGGTTGAACGCCAACGTCACGAACGCCAACCACGGGCCCTGTACCCGCAGGGCCGGGAAACCGATCAGCACGCTGAACACCATGCTGGTCAACCCGGCGATGGCGATCGCGAGCAGGAACGGCACGTTCGGAAGCGTCGTGCTCATCCCGCCGATGGCGACCTCGCGACCGTCGTCGAGCAGGACCGAGACGTACGCCCCGATCCCGAGGAAACCCGCCTGCGCCAACGAGACCTTGCCGGCGAAGCCGTGGACGAGGTTCGTCCCGATGCAGACGATCCCGAACACCGCGAACAGGCCCAAGTCGAGCAACGTCGAATCCGAGCGCCCGATCGGGAACACGACCAGGAACGCGAGGCATCCGGCCAGCGTCATCCACTTGACCACGATCCCGGTCCACGAGCTCAACGGCACCAGCAGGTTGCAGCCGACGATGCCGACAAGTGCCAGCGCCCACAGCCACATGATCCCGGCGAACTGGGATCGTCCCACCGGCAGCGTCACGACCAACGCGGTCGCCACGACGGCGGCGACCACGAGACGCCACGACACGGCTCCCCGCTCGACCGCCGTGACGGTGTCCTGGCCGTCTCCCAGTCCCGCCGGCGCGGACGTGACCGTGCTCATATGGTCCGCTCCTCGGCGATGCCGAACAGACCTTGGGGGCGCCACAGGATCACCAGGATCATCAACAGCAGGGGGAGGGCATCCCGGTAGGCGCTGGACAGGTAGTAGCCGGACCAGTTCTGCAGCAGCCCGACCAGGAAGCCGCCGAACAGGGCGCCTCGGACCTGGTTGAAACCGCCGATGATGGCCGCGGTGAAGGCGAACAGGCCGAGACTGATGCCGCCGTCCCAGCGGGCGTTGGTCGTCGGGGTCACGAGCAACGCGGCGACCGTCACCAGCACGGCGTTGATGCCGAACGTGTACAGGATCATGCGGCCGACGGGGATCCCGAGCACCCGGGCCGTGTTCGGGCTCTGGGCGGCCGCCTCCATCTGCCAGCCGGTATAGGTGCGACGGAGATACAGCTGCAAGGCCAGGATCACGGCGACACTGACCACGAGGATCCCGACGTCGTCGACCGAGATGGCGATCCGGCCCGGCCGCCACACCTCGGTCCCGAAGACCGAGGGGAACTGTTGCGGAGTGGCGCCGAACTCCACTCTGAGGTACTCCCGGATGACGAGGCCGAGACCGATCGTGGCGATGACGAGGGGGATGTCGTCGCCGCCTGGCGTCAGCAGGCGATCGACGAGCGACACCTTGAACACGTAGCCGAGCAGCAGGACCGCGATCGGGATGGTCACGACGAAGGCGGCCACGATCCCGATCTCCGGGAGTGGTCCGCCCACTTCGGTTCCGCCGACCAGCGGAACCCACTCGGGCACACCGACAGTCGGCCGCTGTTCGCCGAGGATCAGCATGATCACCGCCGGCAGCGCGATGAACTCTCCGTGGGCGAAGTTGATCGCGCCAGCCGTCTGCCACAACAGCGCGAATCCCACCGCGGCGAGGGCAAAGATCGCTCCCGTGGCCAGCCCCGAGAAGCTGATCTGGACGAACGTCGACATGGCGACTACGCACAACCCCCAACGCCAGCGGGTGGCCCGCTCACAGAGCAGGCCACCCTAGCTAGCCAGGCGTCTAGCAACCGCGGTCGGCGAGGTTGCCGAGCGGTGGGACCGTCGCCACGATCTCGCCAACCCCATTCACCACCCCCACGATGTAGCTCTCGCGGTCGATGTCGCCGTTGGCGTCGTAGCTCACGTCGAGAAGGACACCGGGCTCGTCGTCCACCGTGATCGTGGCGCAGTGCAGCTGATCGGAGAACTGGGAGTTGTCGAACGAACCGATCCGCTCGGTGATCTCCTTCACGATGTAGACCGCGGTGTACCCCTTGATGCTGTTGTGATCGGGGGGGTTCGCGGACGGATGGAACGCCGCGTACGCCTCCTTCCAGTCGGCGAACACCGGAGCCGAGGCGTTCAGGCCGGCATGGGTCTGCGTCCCATCGGCGGCGCCGGGTTGCACGAGCGCGATCGTCGAAGCGGCGCTGAGCACGTCACCGCCGTAGATCGGCTTCTCGAGCGCTTGGGCCTGTACCTCGTCGAGGAAGGCGGCGGTCTCGATCTCGGTCATGAAGGCGAAGATCGCGTCGGCCTCGCCGCCCGCGAGTTGGGCGACCTCCGACGACAGGTCGATCTGGTCCGGTTGGACCTGGATGTCGAGTTGAATCGCGATCCCGACTTCGTCGAAGGCTGCCGCGTAGGCGTCCCTGCCACCGGCACCGAACTCGTCGTTCTTGTAGATCATGTCGACCGACGTGACTCCCTGATCGACGATGTAGTCGATGAACTTGGCGGCCGCGGTGTCGACCCCGAACGAGGTTCGGTAGATGAAGTCGTTGTCGCCGTTCTCCTCGCGGTTGGTGATCGCGGGCGCCTCGGCGCCGACGAACATCGGGATCTCGGCCCGCTGGGCCTCGACCATGTTGACGATGGTGTTCGACGAGAACACGGTTCCGAGGAAGACGTACGGGCTGCCCTCGGCCATGTCGGCGACGACCTGCTTCGAGACGTCCGGATCGGCTTGGGTGTCCTGGAACTCGGGAACGATCTGACAGCCGAGGATGCCACCCGCGTCGTTGATCTCGGCGACCGCCATCTCGAGGCCGAGCCGCCAGTTCTCGCCGGCAGGCTGGTTGGCCTCGTACGGGACGGCGACCGGGACCGAATCCCCGTCGGGGCATTCGGCGGTCGTCGCAACCGACGCTTCGGTCGTGCCGGCCGACGTGTCGGCCGTCGTCTCGACGGGCGCCTCGGTCGTCTCGGGCGCCGTCGTATCGGCGGTCGTCTCGACGGGCGCCTCGGTTGTCGCGCCGCCAGATGTCTCGGCCGTCTCCGAATCGTCGTCGTCGCCACATGCAGCGGCGACCAGCGAGAGTGCAGCGAGCAGCATCAGCGGCTTCGGCCAGCGTGAAACCTTGGTCATTCGGGTCTCCCCCTTCTCGGCCTGGCGCGCCACGGTGGTCACCGAGCCCCCCAGGATCACCAACCGAAATGAATATAGTCTTTTACGCGGGTGCTCGTCAAACGCAAAGCAGACGCCCAGTGCGAATCATCGGCGCATCCGCGACTCGAGTCGGTCGGACCGCAGCGGCCGGGGACGACGGTCAGCCTGGTTCGCGCAGGGGGCGAGACACCAACCGCACGACCTCGGCATGGTGGCGAGCCGCTTCGACGTTGCCGTCGGCGACCGCCACCAGCATCGAGGCGTGGGCCGCGATGCGCTGGCGCTCCTGGTCACCCTCGATGCCTTCGGACGGGAAGACGACGTCGACGATCAACGCTTCGGCCGCATCGAGAAGATCCATGTAGACATGGCCGAGGAGCTCGTTGTCGGCCAACTCCACCAGGGCCCGATGACCGGCCCAGATCAGACGTTGCGTGTCGAAGGAGGGTGACGCGCCGACCAGCTGACCGGCGAGCTCGCGCAGTCGTGCGACCGTGGGCTCGGCCCGGTTGGTTGCCCTGGCTGCCGACACCGCCAGCAGCGGGTTGAGGGATTCGCGGATCTCGATGTTCTCGGCGAGGGACTGCGCCGTGCCCGTGGCCAGGCGCCGGGTCCCGACGCGCAGAACCGGTCGCGATCGCTCGACGAAGATGCCACCGCCCGGTCCCCGGCGCATCGAGATCAGACCATCGTTGGTCAAGAGCGTGAGCGCCTGGGCGATGGTCGGGCCGGCGACGTCGAACTCCTTCTGCAGGTCGGCCTTGAGCCCGAGGCGATCGCCCGGCTGCATCTTGCCGTCGATGATCCGGGCCTCGATGGTGCGCCGGATGGCTTCGGGACGGGAGTCGAAGTCGGGAACCGATTCACCGTCGGGCATTGGAATCACCTCTTTCGCATCCTAACCAGTGGGGAGTTTGACCCTAGTAGGTGAATTCATTATAGTCTTTTGGTGACTCCAGCAGGTGAGGCGAGGGCATTTGAACACATCCAATTCGACGTCGGCTCCACCACTGTGGACGACGTCGCTCTCCGAGACCACGGCCAAGACGATCTCGATCCGCGGCTACGACCTCGCTGAGTTGATCGGCACGGTTCCGTTTCCCGACGTCTTGCACCTCCTCTACACCGGCGAGCTTCCCGAGCCGGCGACGGCCCGACTCATCGACGCCGTCATGGTCGCCAGCATCGACCACGGGGCGGGCGCCCCTTCGGTGTTGGCTGCCCGCACCGCGATCTCGGGCGGTGCCACCCTCCAAGCCGCGGCCGCCGCCGGACTGCTGACCTTGGGCGAGTTCCACGGGGCGGCAGTGGATTCTGCAATGCGGGTCATCGCTACGGTGGTCGACGCGACACGAGTGGCGGGCAGCAATTCGATGGCCGCTGCGGCCGACGATCTGGTCGCTGACTGGCGGGCGCACGGCAAGCGGATACCGGGCTTTGGCCACCGCCAGCACAAGCGCCGCGACCCCCGCCTCGACACACTCCTGTCGATCGCCCGCGAGGCCGATGTGGCAGGAGACCATCTCGCCGCAGCCGAGGCGCTCGAGGCCGCGGTCGCCCGCGCTGTTGGCAAACCGATGCCGATCAACATCGACGGCGTCGTGGCCGCGATCCTCAACGAGGTCGGGTTCCCGAGTGACCTCGGCAACGCCTTGTTCATCGCTTCCCGGCTCGCCGGAATCCTCGCCCACGCCAACGAGGAACGTCAGACGATGACCCCGATGCGAAGGATCGACCCGATGAACCACGCGTACCGAGGGCCGGCGCGCCGGCCGCTGCCACCGGCCAGCATCACCCGTTCCCGAGCGTCAGGAGCTCGCGGATGACCGGGGTTCATCCGACCGCTGCCGAACAACTCGTCGGCTATCTGGAGCGGCGTGGTGTCCGCCACGTCTTCGGTCTCTGCGGACACACCAACATCGCGGTCCTGGCCGCGATGGCCGACAGCACCATCGAGTTCGTCAACGTGCGGCACGAACAGATCGCCGCGCACGCCGCCGATGGCTACGCGCGCGTCACCGGACGGGCGTCGGTCGTTCTCAGCCACCTCAGCCCCGGTCTCACGAACGCGGCCACCGGCGTGGCCAACGCCGCCCTGGATTGCATCCCGATGGTGGTGATCGCCGGCGACGTGCCCTCGCACTACTTCGGCCGCCATCCCCATCAAGAGGTGAACCTCCACGCCGACGGATCCCAGTTCGAGATCTATCGGCCATTCGTGAAGCGGGCTTGGCGTGTCGACCGAGCTGACCTCCTCCCCGAGGTCATCGACAAGGCGTTCCTGCTCGCCGAGAACGGCCAGCCCGGACCTGTGCTCGTCGACGTGCCGATGGACGTGTTCTCGCAGCCCGTCGACCCGGTGCTGTTCGCCCGCCTCGACCACGGCACCAAGACTCTGCACCAGCCGGCTCTCGACGACGAGACGGCGAACGCGATCGTCACCCGCCTCGCCGAGGCCGAACGCCCAGTCATCTACGCCGGCGGCGGCGTGCTGCTGTCGAGGGCCAGCGAGGAGCTCCAGCGATTCGTCGACCACATGGGCATCCCGGTCGCCCACAGCCTGATGGGCAAGGGCGTCCTCAGCGACGATCACCCGTTGGTGCTGGGCATGACCGGGTTCTGGGGAACGCAACTCGTCAACGACACCTGCCTCGCGG
>DASUEW010000861.1:0-2501 GCA_036274875.1 Ilumatobacteraceae bacterium | reverse complement strand
AGCCGGCGCGGCCGCCGGCGCCGGCGCGGCCGCGGGCGCGGGCGGGGCCGCAGGGGTCGGGGCCGCTTCCGCGGCGGGAGCGTCCTCGGTGGACGGTGCCGCGTCGGCGACCGGCGCAGCCTCCGGAGCCGCCTCGGCGGGCGCGGGCGTCTCGGCGGTGGGCGCCGGTGCCGCTGCGGGAGCAGCGTCGGCGGGCGCAGCGCCTTGTTCGCCGATCACCGCGATCACCGTCCCGACGTCGACCGTCTCACCCTCGGCGACACGGATCTCGGACACGACGCCGGCGATCGGTGATGGCACCTCGGTGTCGACCTTGTCGGTGGAGACCTCGAACAACGGTTCATCGGCGGCGACCGTGTCGCCGACCTGCTTGAACCACTGCGTGATCGTGCCCTCGGTGACCGTCTCACCGAGTTGGGGGAGCGTGACGTCAGCCATGTGCGTGTGGGGTGCCTTTCGGATCAGCCGTTGAAGTCGCGGCCGGTGAGGGTGAGCATCGTCTCGCCGAACACCTCGGTGAGACTCGGATGAGGTTGGATGAGCTCGGCGACCTCGTCGACGGTCGCCTCCCAGTTCACCGCCAGGTAGCCGCCAACCAACTGCTCGGTGACCCACGGGCCGACCATGTGGACACCGAGCACCTGACCCGGCGTACCGTCGGGATTCCTCTTGGCGACGACTTTGACCATGCCTTCGGTCTCGCCGACGATCTGCGCCCGGCCGTTGAACTTGTACGGGTGCTTGCCGACCACGACATCGAGGCCGGCGGCCGCCGCGGCGTCCTCGCCGGGCCCCGCCCAGGCGACCTCGGGATGGCAGTAGATGGCCCACGGCACTCGGTCGTACATCACGGGCGCCGGGTCCTCGCCGAGCAGGTGCTTGATCACGACGATCGCCTCGGCGTAGCCGACGTGCGCGAGCTGCGGGGTGTCGATCAGGTCGCCGACGGCGTACACGCCGGGCTCACCCGTGCGGCAGTACTCGTCGACGACGACGAAGCCGCGATCGTCGACGACGACGGCCGTGCCGTCGAGCCCTAGCTGGTCGGCGAACGGGCGCCGACCGACCGACACGACGACCGCGTCGACGGCGACCGACTCGCCGTCGCCGAACTGCACCACCGTGCCGCCGTTGGCGTCGGGCGTGTGGCCGGTGACGTTGACCCCGGTTCGGATGTCGATCCTCTTCTTCTTGAAGCTCCGCACCACGACGTTGGCGACGTCGGCGTCGAGACCGGGAAGGATCTTCGGGAGCCCCTCGAGGATCGTCACCTGCGAGCCGAGATCGGCGAACGTCGACGCGAACTCGCATCCGATCGCTCCGCCACCGATCACCGCGACGCGCGCCGGCAGGACGTCGAGGTCGAGCACCTCGTCGCTGGTCATGATCGGGCCGCCGCGCTCGAAGTTCGGGATCAGCCGCGGCACTGATCCGGTGGCAAGGATGACATGGCGGCCCCTGATCGCGGTGGCCGTGCCGTCAGGCGCTGTCACGGTCACGGTGTGGTCGGGCCCGAGCGAGCCGACACCGTTGAACACCTCGACCTTGCGACCCTTGCACATCGCCGCGATCCCCTTGACCAGGCCGTCGACGATGCGCTGCTTGCGCTGCTGGGTGATCGCGAAGTTGACCGACGGGGCACTGGACTCGATGCCGAACTCGGCAGCGTGCTCGACGTGGCGATGCACGGCCGCCGTCTCCAAGAACGCCTTGGCCGGGATGCATCCCCGGTTCAAGCAGGTTCCGCCCAACGCGTCCTTCTCGATCATCGCCATCTTGAGCCCGGCTGACGCCCCGTACAGCGCGGAGCAGTAACCGCCCGGCCCACCACCGATCACGACCACGTCGAACTGATCACTCATCGCCGTTCACCGTATCGTCCCTCCCACCGTCATCGCTCCTGGCACCACCGCTCCCGGCATCGCCGCGCCTGACCTCATCCGTCGCTGTTCCGCACGTCCCAGCGCGCCTGGTCGTCGCCGCGCCGATATCGCAGGACACGCGACTCTCCGTCCGCCGTCGAGACGTCGAACACGAGCGTGCAGGGCACTGGTTCGACCGTCGTCGTACCGCACGTCGAAGGATCGCCGGGCGGGATCGGCCGGCCGGACGCGATCAGCTCGAACCCGGCTGCGCCGTCGGTGTCGTCGACGCCCCCGAGGACGAGCTCGACGGTCAGCATCGCCGTGTCGGGTCTCTCGATCGCGGACCGCACGGTCACCCGCATGTCGCCGATCGACGACTCGACACCGAGCGGGACCGGTGGTTCCGGATCGTCCTGCCCGGCGAGCAGCACGAGCAGCACCCCGCCGGCGAGGAGGATCGCCAGACCGCACCCCAGTGCCAGGAGCAACAGCGTGCGGGTCTTCATCGGAGGCCGAGGATACGGGCCGCGGGGAACGGAGGCGGGAGCACGGGTACCATCGGCTGTCGTGGTGATGCGGCGGGAGCCTGTCCGGTCGATGGGGCTCCGCTCGCTGCTGATCATCACGTTGCTGGTA
>DASUEW010000860.1:0-5267 GCA_036274875.1 Ilumatobacteraceae bacterium | reverse complement strand
AGGAGATAGTCGCGCTCGACGCCGCCGATCGTCCGCTTGACCATGCCCTGGTACTTCCCGACGCCGTGCTGGTGGTGCACGACGTAGTTGCCGGCCTTGAGGTCCTCGAAGAAGCGCGCACTCTCGCGGCGCGGTGGGCGGGCGGTCCGGTGCGAACGCCGACGGCCGGTGAGGTCGGATTCGGCGACGATCGCCACCTTGGCGTTCGGCAGCGTGCAGCCGCGGTGGAGCGGCGCCACGACGACGTGGCCACCGGGACGGGTGATGACCACGTCGCCGGCCGCGACCGGGAGGTCGAGACCGTGATCGAGCAACAACTCGTGCAGGCGCTGGGCCGAACCCTCACCGTCGGCGGCGACGACGACGCGGTACTGCTGGGCGAGCAGCTCGCCGAGTCGCTTCGTCAGGCCGGTCGCATCGCCGCCCACCGGGCCCCAGCCCGACGCCTCGACGACGGGGATGTCGGGTGACTCCGGTGCCGAGTCGATCGTCCAGAACGATCCGCTCGAAGCGAGCAACGCGTCGGGCGACGCGTGCAGGCGCGGGAACGCCTTGTCGGGATCGCGGGCCCACGTCGATGCGAGCGCCTTGGCGAGATCGTCCTCCTCGGCGAGCAGCTCGGTCGCCCGGTCGCGCATCCGGCGTGGCTCCACCAGCACGACCTTGGCGTGCGCCGGCAGGACGTCGGTGAGCAGCAGGTCCTCGTCGACGAGCCACGGGAGCCACGACTCCATGCCGTCGAAGTGCAAGCCCTCGGCGAGACGCTCCCACTGCTCGCGCCCCCATGGCTCGGCGGCGATCAACTCTTCGGCCCGGCGACTGACGTCGTCGGTCGGTGTCAGCTCGCGCGCCGGGAAGATCAACACCTCGTCGAGGTCGACCGTCGAGCGCTGGTCGTTGACGCCGAAACGTGTCAGCCGGTCGACCTCGTCGCCCCACAGATCGATGCGGATCGGCGCGTTCGAAGTCGATGGGTAGACGTCGACGATCGCGCCCCGGCGGGCGAACTCGCCGCGGTGCTCGACCAGCCCCTCGCGCCGGTAGCCGAACCGGACGAGTGTCTCGGTGAGCTCGTCGGGGTCGACGATCGCGTTCGGCCGGACGACGATCGGGTCGGTCGTCGTCGCGCCCGGCCCCAGCTTCTGGAGCAGGGCGCGCACGCCGGCGACCACGATCGCCGGCGTGTGATCGGGATCGCGCAGCCGCCACAGCACTTCGAGCCGCTGCCCCATCGTCTCGACGCTGGGGCTCACACGCTCGAACGGCAACGTCTCCCACGCCGGGAAGTGGACCACTTCGCTCTCTGGCATGAACTGCGTGAGGTCGTCGTAGAGCTGGCCGGCGCTCGCACCGGTCGGGCAGGCGACCACCAGCGGGCGCCGACCAGACAGCTGCGCCAGCGCCGCGATCGCCATCGGGCGCGCCACCTCGACGACGGCGATCCGCGCCGACGGATCGCCGAGCGCGCGCGTCAGCCCCGGCTCGTCGCGCAGTAATGAGGGCAGTTCCGACAGCATCAAAAAGCTCGTTCTGTCTGCTTCAGATGAACCGTGGCGCCATCTGAAGCAGACAGTTCGGAGGGGACGGAACCTATCTAGCGGCCGTTGAAGTTGCGCATGGCGGCGTCGAGGCCCTCCGTGACGATCGTCTCGACGGCGTCTGCCGCCTCGACGACCTTGACGTCGAGCAGCTCGCGCTCGCGCTTGGGGAGCCTCGACAGCACGTGGCCGGCGCCGCGCTCCTTGCTCGGCGGCTTGCCGACACCGATGCGGACGCGTAGGAAGTCCTGCGACTTGAGGTGGGCGACGACGCTGCGCAGACCGTTGTGGCCGGCCAGCCCGCCACCGGCCTTGACCCGCAGCGTCCCCGGCTCGAGGT
Source organism: Ilumatobacteraceae bacterium (assembly GCA_036274875.1). GTDB lineage: Bacteria > Actinomycetota > Acidimicrobiia > Acidimicrobiales > Ilumatobacteraceae > JALOLG01. The sequence goes on along the minus strand of DASUEW010000860.1, from coordinate 3,389 downwards.
CGAGCTCGTCGTGCACGACGATGATGCGCTCGGGCTGCTCGATGCGATAGCGGCGGACCAGCGCCGAGACCGCCTGGCCCGACTCGTTGACGTACGTGAGCGGGAACGCGAGCACCACCCGGTGGTCGCCGATCCTCGACTCGGCGACGAGCGCGTTGTCGCGACCCGCCTTCAGGGTGTCGTCGCGGCGCGCTGCGAGCAGCCGCACGACGTCCTCCCCGACGTTGTGACGAGTGCTGGAGTACTCCTTGCCGGGGTTGCCGAGCCCGACGACGAGCCACTCGAACGGGGTGCCCTTACCGGCGCGCCGGTCGAACAACCCCATCGCCGAAGGCTCGAGCGATCAGCTGCCGGCGTCGGCGCCGGACTCGCCGGCGGCCTCGGCCGATCCGGCGGCGCCCTCGCCCTCGCCCTCGGCGCCTTCGCCCTCGACGGCCTCGCCCTCGGCACCTTCCTCGGCGGCGGCGACGGCGTCGGTCTCGAGCTCGCTGGCGCGCATCACCAGCACGGTCACGACGGCCATCTCGGGTTCGCCGGTCGGCGTGACGCCATCCGGCATGGCGATGTCCTCGAGGCGGATCACGGTGTCCATCTTCATCGCGCTGATGTCGACGACGAACTCGTCAGGGATGTTGCGCGGCGTGCACACGACCTCGATCGAGTCGACGGCGGGGTCGACGAGACCGTCGTTGTTGAGCACCTCGAGCGCCGTGCCCTCGAGGCGCAGTGGCACCAAGACCGTGATCTCGGCCTCGAGGTTGACCTGGATGAAGTCGACGTGGCTGACATGACGGCGCACGGGGTGGCGCTGGAGGTCCTTGACGATCGCCGAGTACGTGGTGCCGTCGACCTGGAGGTCGAGGACGGTGTTGAGCGCCGCGGTCCCCGACAACGCGGTGCGCAGATCACGCCGCTTCACCGACACGACCAGCGGGTCCATCCCCAACCCGTAGACGACGCCGGGGATCCGATCCTCGGCTCGCAGCCGCCGCGAGGCGGCGCTGCCCGTGACGCGTCCGGTTTCGGCGACAAGAACGGTGTCAGACATGGTGATCAGGCCTTCGATGTCAGGGGAGTCAACGGAACGACGCGCGACAGCGCCGCGAAATGCTACCCGCTCACGCGAGATTGTCGCCGTGGAAGATCTCGCTCACGCTGGTGTCGTCGAACACGGCCGACAGCGCCTCGGCGAGGATCTCGGCGACCGAGAGCACCTCGATCTGGGGGATCTGCTTGTCGGGGGGCAACGGCAGGGTGTTGGTGAGCACGATGCGTGACACGGCCGAGTTCTTGAGCCGGTCGATCGCCCCGCCCGACAGCACGCCATGGGTGGCCATCGCCCACACCTCGGTGGCGCCGCGGGCGAGCAGGATCTCGGCGGCCGACACGATGGTGCCACCCGTGTCGATCATGTCGTCGGTGAGGATGCAGAGCCGGCCTTCGACCTCGCCGATGACTTCCTTCGCCTCGGCGATGTTGGTGGTGCCCTTCGGGCGGCGTTTGTAGATGAACGCCAGATCGGCGCCACAGTCGCCGAGGTGCTGGGCGAGGCGTTCGGCGACCTTGATGCGTCCGGAGTCGGGCGAGACGATGACCGGCTGGTTCGGCGCCTGCTCACGGATGTACTGCTCGAGCACGGGCATCGCCGTGAGGTGGTCGACGGGGCCATCGAAGAACCCCTGGATCTGGCCGGAGTGGAGGTCGATCGAGATCATCCGCTTGGCGCCGGCGGCCTTGAACATGTCGGCGACGAGCCGGGCGGTGATCGGCTCGCGACCCTCGGCCTTGCGGTCCTGGCGGGCGTAGCCGTAGAACGGGCACACGGCCGTGATCCGTTTCGCCGACGCCCGAGACGCGGCGTCGATCATGATCAACTGCTCCATGATGGAGTCGTTGATCGACTGACCTTCGACGCCATAGTGGCTCTGGATCACGAAGACGTCGGTACCGCGCACGCTCTCGCCGAAGCGCGGGCGCATCTCGCCGTTGGCGAACTCGACGATGTTCGGATGTCCGAGCTCGATCCCAAGGTGGGCAGCCACCTCCTCCGCCAGCTCGGGGTGCGTGCGACCCGAGTAGAGCGCGAGGCGCTTGGTGGTCACCTTCTCCATCTGCTGCCTCCCCCCATGGCCTGCGTCACGGCTCCTCCGTGCTCGCAGTGTAGAAGGCTCCGGTCGTGACTCCCCCTGCGACAGAGGATCCCGGTCCGAGATACGCGTAGGGCCCGACGATCGCCCGCTCGCCGACCTCGGCATCGCGCCCGACGGCGTGTTCGACACGACTCCAGGCGCCGATCACGCAATCGTCGAGCCGGGTGTCCGGCCCGATCTCGCATCCCTCGCTGACCACCGTCTGACCCTGCAGGATCGTGCCCGGGTAGATCGTGACGTCGCGGCCGAGCTGCACCGTGACGTCGATGAACGTCTGGCGGGGATCGAGCATCGTGACGCCGTTGAGCAGCCAGCGGCGGTTGGTGCGGGCGCGCAGCTCGCGCTCGGCGAGCGCCAGTTGCCAGCGATCGTTGACACCCTGGGTCTCGCCGGCGGGCGCCTGAACGCAGCCGATCCGGTGACCCATGACGGCGAGCCCCCCGATCACGTCGGTCAGGTAGAACTCGTTCTGGGAGTTGTTGGTGGTGAGGTTGCGCAACGCCGGCCCGACGAGATCGCGCCGGAACGCGTAGATGCTCGTACAGACCTCGCGGACGTCGAGCTCGTCGGGCGTCGCGTCGCGTTGTTCGATGATCCGCAGCACTCGCCCGTCGGACGCCCGGATCACGCGGCCGTACCCGGTCGGGTCGTCCATCACGCTGGTGAGCAGCGTCGCCGCGTTCCCGTTCGCAACGTGCGTGGCAACCAGCTCGTCGAGCGTCTCGGGCCGCAGCAGCGGAGCGTCGCCGGGGAGCACGACGACGATCGAGTCGTCGTAGTCGTCGCCCGGAAGCGCTCCCATGCCGATCGCGGCCGCGTCGCCGGTGCCACGCTGGTCAGCTTGCTCCACGAACACGATGTTCGACCACGCCGGCGCCAGCTCGAGCACCTTCTTGGTGACGAGCTCCGCCCCGTATCCGACGACGACGGCGGTGCGCGACGGATGGAGCTTCTCGAGCGCGTGCACGACGTGGACGACCATCGGCCGGCCACAGATCCGGTGCAACGGCTTGGGACGACTCGAGCGCATGCGAGCGCCCTCGCCGGCGGCGAGGATGATGGCGGAGACGGTCATGTCGACCTCATCTTGACCTCATCTTGACCTTCCACGATCCCAGCATGACCCACGATCCCAGAATGACCCGGAATGAACCGGATTGAACTGGATTGAACCGGATTGACACGTACGGACGGGCGACTCGCGGCTCCGGGGAGAGGATTCGAACCCCTATAAACGGG
>DASUEW010000859.1:0-8644 GCA_036274875.1 Ilumatobacteraceae bacterium | reverse complement strand
CTCGGAGCTCGAGCTCCGAGTCAGCGGGTCGCTGCCAGGTGCTGCGTTGGGACAGCACACGGCGGACGCGAGCCGAGCCCGCACGGCCTCTCGACGACAGGCGCCGGACGGTGTCGAACAACGTGGGGAGTGTGCAGAAGTCGTCGAGCACCTGCTCGGTCAAGGACTCGAAATAGCGATCGCTCAACTCCGACGCTCGATCGAACCATGTCCGTGCCGGACTCGTGACGCGGATCCCGTCGGGACGCACGACGATGTCGGGGTCGCCCAGGATGTTCGTTCGGCGAAGTAGGACTCCACGACTCACCGGTGTCCGGTCGTGGGAGACACTGGCGACTACCACGTCCGACACATGCGTGTGCTTGAAGCGCCAGAGCCGGGCCGCACTCGACCCGGCGATGACCAACTCGTCATCTGCGGCGCACGCCGCAAGGCAATTCGCCTCGAACGATCTCGGGACGGCCAACAGTCGGTAGACCCCGCGGTGGACTTGCCCGATGACGCGAGCCGCGACGAGTTTGTCTTGCTCGTGGAGCGAGATGTCGAGCTCGCGGAGCCGGCCCACGCCGACGATGCCGTAGTGCGCCGCCAAGTGCTCCGTGAGCTGTGGTGAGAACCTGCTCATTCTGGTCTCCTCGATGTCGAACACTGTTCGGATGCAGCGCACCGAGGTCGGAACCAGCGGCTCGCAATCTACCCGGTGCCCGGCAGACCGCCACGCCCACGCGAACTCGTGAAGTTTCGGCGCCGTACTGGCGCCGAAACTTCACGAGATGGTGGGGGAGGGGTGTGGTCGGAGCGGGTTCAGCCCTTCTTCAGGCTGCCGTCGGGGTTGACGACGAACCACGCGTCGCCGGAACCCTGGCCGTTGGTCTGGCCCGGCTCGTCGTCGCCGGCGAAGCGGTACAGCGGCCACTTGCCGGCCTTCAGCTGGAACGAGCCGTCGTCACGGCTCACGACGCTGAACACCGCGGCGTCGAGCCCTTCGGGCAACGTGTCGCTGTCGACCAGCAACGGCGGCCACGCGTTGGCGCACGCGTCGTTGCACGTCGGGTGACCATCACCGTCGTTGGTGAAGCCGTACAGCGTGAATCCGTCGGCGTCGGTGAGGGCCACGCCGAGCGGCGTCTCACCGATGAAGACCGGCTTGGGCGCGGCATCCTCGGCATCCTCGGCATCCTCGGCATCCTCAGCGGTGGTCGGCTCGGTCGATTCCGTGGTCGCGTCCTCGGTGGCCGCGTCGTCGCCCGTCGCGTACCCGGTGGTCGTGTTCTCGGTCGCCGCGTCCTCGGCCGCCGCGTCCTCCGCCGACGGCTCGCTCTCGATGAGCGCGCCGGCGGTGTCGACGACGAACCAGACGTCGCCAGAACCCTGGCCGTTGACGTCACCGGGTGCGGTGTCGCCGGAGTAGGCGTACAAGGGGTACTTGCCGGCGACCAGCTGCAGCGTGCCGTCGGGGCGGGTGATCGTGTTGAAGATCCCGCTGTCGACGCCGGGTGCGACGGTCCAGTTGGCGGGGACGACCACCGGGGGCCAGGCCTCGGCGCAGGTGCCCTCACAGTTGCTCTGGATGGGGGTGTCGTTGGTGAAGCCGTACAGCGTGCGGCCGTCGACGCCGACGAGAATCGGCCCGAGCTCGGTCTCCGCCGACTTCACGGCGACGGTCGAGCCAGGTGTGGGGACGGTCGTGCTCGACGCCGGCGGCACCGATGCGACCACCGGCGTGGGCGCGGCCGGAGCAGCGGTAGGAGTCGACGACGAGTCGTCACCACCACAGGCGGCGAGCAGTCCGGCTCCGGCGACGGCGAGGATGACGAGGGTCGAGGTGCGGTTGGTGGGACGGTTCATGGGAGTGGCTCCTTGTTGGTTGCGTTTGTTGTTGGCTGTGCTTGTTGCTGGTTTGGGTGGTGGGAGATGGCTCGGCCGGGCACGCTCGTCAGACGACGACGAGCGTCCCTTGCATGGACGGATGGACATCGCAGAAGTACGTGTAGGTGCCGGGCTGCGTCGGGGCGACGAACGCGACGGAGGTGCCGCCGTCGACGAGACCGGTGGCGAATTCGCCGCCGACGGCCGTGACGGTGTGTGGCGCGCCGTCGTTGTTCGTCACCGTCACCGTGGCTCCGGGCGTGACCGTGAGTGGTGAGAACCCGAAGTCGGCGATCGTGATGACCGCGGGTGCGCCAGGCGCTGGAGGACTGGCGACAGCGGGCGGTGCCGTGTTGGCAGCGGTTGTCGGCTGGGAGTCGTCGGCGAACAGCAGGGCGCCGGCGGTGAACGAGGCGGCCGTCATACAGACGACGAGGGAAGCAGTGATCCGTTTCATGGCCGGCCGGTACGCAGCGCCGAGCGGATCGGTTCTTCGAGAACCGCGGGTCCACAGCCGACGTAAGGTCGACCATGACCGTCAACGGAGGCTCCGAGCCGACCTCGAAGCCCGCCAACGACACGGTGAACAACACGGTGTCGATCCAGGTCGCGGCCGCGGCGCTGGCCGGTGGGGCGGTGGCCGTGGCGCTCGGCACCTACGGCCGGGTGCACGACCCGACGTTCCGCCCGATCGCGGACTTCGGCTTCCCGTCGGTGCTCGACATGAAGGTGTGGTTGGCGACCTGCGCCGCGGCGCTGGTGCTCGTGCAACTGACGTCAGCGCTGTGGATGTACGGCAAGCTGCCGGTGCGGCGGCCGGCGCCGCAGTACACCGCGACCGTCCACAGGTGGAGTGGGACCGTGGCGTTCCTGTTCACCCTGCCCGTCGCCTACCACTGCCTCTGGTCGCTCGGGTTCGCCGAGACCGGGACGCGACAGGTCGCCCACTCGATCCTCGGCTGCGCGTTCTACGGCGCCTTCGCCACCAAGATGCTGGTGCTACGCATCGACCGCCTGCCGCGCCTCGTGCTGCCGCTGTGCGGCGGCCTGCTCGTGACGCTGCTCACGGGGCTGTGGCTCACGTCGTCGCTGTGGTTCTTCACGAACGTCGGCTTCCCGTTCGCCTGATGAGGCGAGCCCATGCCGCGGGCGAGATTCAGACGTCGTCGTCGTAGTACTCGCGGCCGAGGTGCGTGATCTGGTCCTCGCCCATCATCCATCGCAGCGTGTTCTTGAGCTTGGTGAGCTGGATGAACAGGTCGTGTTCCGGGTACAGGCCGGGAGCCACCTGGGGGCTCTTGTAGTAGAAGCTCAGCCATTCCTGGATGCCGCCCATCCCGGCCCGCTGAGCGAGGTCGGAGAACAGTACGAGATCGAGCGCGAGCGGAGCGGCGAGGATCGAGTCGCGGCACAAGAAGTCGATCTTGAGCTGCATCGGGTAGCCGAGCCACCCGAACAGGTCGATGTTGTCCCACCCCTCCTTGTTGTCGCCGCGTGGGGGGTAGTAGTTGATGCGGACCTTGTGGTACACGTCGCCGTAGAGCTTGGGGAACTTCTCGGCATCGAGGATGTGTTCGAGCACGCCGAGCTTCGACTCCTCCTTCGTCTTGAAGTTGTCGGGATCGTCGAGCACCTCACCGTCGCGGTTGCCGAGGATGTTCGTCGAGTACCAACCCGACAGACCCAGCATGCGCGCCTTCAGCATCGGACCGATCACCGTCTTGATGAGCGTCTGGCCGGTCTTGAAGTCCTTCCCCGAGATCGGAATGTTGTGCTCGCTCGCGTACTCGCGCAGTGCCGGCATGTCGACGGTGAGGTTGGGGGCGCCATTCGCGAACGGCACCCCCTCTTGCAGCGCGGCGTAGGCGTAGAGCATCGACGGGGCGATCGTCGGGTCGTTGGCATCGATCGCTGCCTCGAACGTGTCGAGCGTCATGTGCGCCGGGCCGGGCTCGATGAAGATCTCGGTCGATGCCGCCCAGAGCATCACCACTCGATCGACCTGCTTCTCCTCCCGGAAGCGGTTGATGTCCTCGCGGATTGCGTTCAGCATGCTGCGCTTGTCGACGGTGCCCATCACGTTGTCGGCGTCGATGCGCTTGGCATAGCTGCGGTCGAAGGCCGCCGGCATCGGGCGTACGTCGCGCAGCGCGTCGGCGATGCTCTCGAGGTGGCGACCGGGTTCGAGCACGCCGGCGCGCTGGGCGGCGACGTAGGCGTCGTCGGGGAACGGGTCCCAGGCGCCGAACACGAGGTCGTCGAGGTCGGCGATCGGCACGAAGTCCTTGATGTAGGGGCTGCGGTGTTCGGTGCGCTTGCCGAGGCGGATCGTTCCCATCAGCGCCAGCGAGCCGACCGGGTCGGCCATGCCGCGCTTGACGAGCTCGATGCCGGCGATGAGCGTCGATGCGACGGCGCCGAGACCGACGGTGAGGACACCGAGTCGCCCCTCTGCGGGCTGCACGGTGGGAGCTGGAGGAGTGGTCACGAGACGAGGCTACGCAGACCCCGAACTGTCTGCTTCAAACGCAGCCGCGGTTCCGATGAAGCAGACAGAACGGGCGTTGGGATGTGACGAGTGTCACACGCGACTCACACGGTCGTCTCAGAGTCGGGTCGCATGCTCGTGATCGACCGGCAGGCGGCGGGCCTGCCGGCGAACGAACGGAGCACGAGATGACGAACGCCGAGACGACCAATGCGACCAACGACAGGAACACCGGCACGCACGGCAACCGCCGGCGCCGGATCGCTTTCGGTGCGGTCGGGCTGGCGAGCCTGTGCGCAGTCGCAACGATGACGATGCCGTCGGCGGCCCATGCCCAGGACACCGGCGACGACCTCCGCCCGCGGCTCGAGCGGGCCTGCTTGCGGATCCCCAACATCGAGATCCGCACCGCCAACCTGATCGAGCGACTCAATGGCGATGCATCCGTTCGGGGATCGCTGGCGTGGCTGCAGGCCAAGATCGAAAAGGCCGAAGCCGAAGGTCGTGAGCAGCTCGTCACGGTGCTGGAGAACCGGCTCGCCGTCCGCACCAAGACCCTCGAGGTCGTCGAACAGCGCCAGGCGAAGCTGCCCGAGCTGAAGCAGAAGTGCATCGACCACGGGGTCGCTCTGTGAGCTTTCGCCTCGCCGGTTCGGCGAGAGTTGCGATCGCCGCGATGTCCATCATGGTGGGCGCCGCGGCGTGCGGATCCGATGCACCCGGAGCGGAACCAACGGACCCCGTGACGGTGCCTGAAACCGTGCCTGACAATGTGCCTGCTGACACCCCGCGCTCTGACACCGTGCCGCGCGACACCGTCGTGCCGGGCCGCGCTTCGTCGCCCAGCGCGCCGCCGGCGACTTCGGCGACGTCAGCCGGACCGACGACCACCTCCAGCACGCCGCGCACGGCGGCGACCGTCATCGTCGAGCTCGGCGTCAGTGAGGCCGAAGTGGCCGAGCTCGAGCAAGAGCTCGACGAGATCGACCGCGTGCTGGCCGACCTCGAGGCGCAGCTATCCGAAGACTGACGGCCCCGAGGCGCTTGACTGGTCGCGATGGCAGCTTCTGACGTCGAAGCTCCCGACGCCGTCAACCCCGGTGTGCCACGTGTCGTGCTCGTCGTCGAGGACGACACGGCTGTCCGCGAGGCGGTCGACCGCGGCCTGACGCTGCACGGCTTCTCGGTGCGGTCGGTGGGCGACGCCGAACAGGCGCAGCGGACCATCGCCCGCGACGTCCCGGCGGTGATGGTGGTCGACGTCGGCCTGCCGGGGATGTCGGGCATCGATCTGTGCACGTCGTTGCGGGCGAACGAGATCGACGTGCCGATCCTGATCCTGTCGGCCCGCGACGCGGTCGGCGATCGTGTCGCCGGCCTGAGCGCCGGCGCCGATGACTACCTCGTCAAGCCGTTCGCGCTCGACGAGCTCGTCGCTCGGCTCCACGCCCTCCTGCGACGGGCCGCGCGGCCGACGGGGGCTGCGGGCGGGCGGTCGGTCGCCGGACCGCTGTGGATCGACCTCGACCGACGCCGCGCGACCGCCAACTCGAACACCCTCGAGCTGTCGCGACGCGAGTTCGACCTGCTGTCGACGTTCGTCGCCAACCCCGGCATCGTGCTGTCGCGGATCCGGCTGCTCGAGCTCGTGTGGGGCTACGACTTCGACGTCGACACCAACGTCGTCGACGTGTTCGTCGGCTACCTCCGGCGCAAGCTCGCCCTGGCGGGCCTGCCGAAGGTCATCGAGACCGTGCGCGGCGTCGGATTCGTCCTGCGGGTCCCGTGATGCGCCTCCGGCTGGCAACCCGCACCGGCCTCGCCGCCTTCGCGGCGACGATCGTGATGCTGGCGCTGATCGGCCTCGCGTTTCGTGGCCAGATCGGCGAGATCCTGCGCGACCGCGTCGACCGCCAGCTCGAAGCGCGAGCCGAGACGGCACCGATTCTCGCCGCTGTCGGCGATCGCATCGCCCGATCGGAGCTCAACGGGACGGTCGAGGGCGCACGGATCGCGAGGGTGTTCGACGGGGTCGTCGGAGCCGACGGGATCGTCGACGTCGGGCTGCTGCCCGTGGAGGAGCTCCCACCGATCAAGACGCCGGGCTGGACGGTTGCCTCGGCCGACGGCGAGGACTGGCGGCTCTACACCGTCGAAGTCTTCGATGTCCCCGAGATCGGCGATCGGACGCTCGTGCAACTCGTCGCACCGCTCGGCGACGCCGATGATCAGGCCGGCGACCTGCGCCGCCGGGCAATCGTGATCGGCATCGCGTTCGCACTGGGGGCGGGCGTGATCGGCTACCTGCTCGGCACGCTCGCCGCCCGACCGCTCTCGCAACTCCGCCGCGACTCCGAGCGTCTCGGCGGTGCGCCACTCGGGGCGTGGCGCGTGCGCGCCGACTACGGCACTCCCGAAGTCGACGACGTGGCGCGCACGCTCAACACGAACCTCGAGCTGCTGGCTGAGGAGACGGCGCGGCGTGGTGCCGCGCTCGAGTCGGCACGATCGTTCGCGGCGTCGGCGGCCCACGAGTTGCGCACCCCACTGCAGAGCGCGCTCACCAGCCTCGACATCGCGCGATCCGGCCGGATCGACGAGGCCGAGGTGACGTCGACGATCGAGACGGCGCGGCGTCAACTCGAGCGGATGGCCGCTTCGCTGGCGGCCGTGCGCGCCCTGACCGACGCGGAGCTGGCCGACCCGACGTGGTTCGAGACACTCGACCTGGTCGAGCTGGTCGACGCGGTCGTCGCCGACGAGACGAGGCGAGATCGCGGTGCGCTCGTCACGGTCGACGCCGGAGCCGACGTCGTGATCGACGGCTGGGCCGAGGGACTGCGCCTCGCCGTCGCCAACATCGTGCGCAACGCACTGGTCCACGGCCGACCGGCGAACGGGTCACCGGTACGCGTGCGCGTGGAGGTGAGCGAGCACGGGGTCATCGTCGACGACAACGGCCCCGGGGTGCCGGACGCGTCCCGCACGCGGATCCTCGAGCGGTTCGAACGCGGCGAGTCGGGTCAGCCCGGATCCGGCCTCGGCCTGGCGCTGGCAGCGCAGGTCGCCCGCGCCCACGGCGGCACCGTCACGGTGGGGACGAGCGGCGACGGAGGCGCCCGCGTGTCGCTCCTGCTCGGCACGCCCGATCGAGACGGGTCTGACGGTTCGGCCTGACTGGGCAGGCGGGTTGTGATCGCCGGCCCGATCTGCCACACTCAGCGGTTGATGCGTGCCAACTTTCGCGCCCTCGTAGTACTCATCCGGTAGCGCGCCGGCTGCATTGCCGCGCGCTCCTCGACCTCCCGATCGGGAGGTCGTTTCGTTTTTCCGCTCACCTCCGATGACCAGGAGACCCCGATGACCAAGCTGACAGGGGCGCAAGCCCTCATCAAATCCCTCGAGATGGAGGGTGTCGACGTCATGTTCGGGTTGCCGGGTGGGTGCATCCTGCCTGCATACGACCCGTTGCTCGAGTCGTCGATCCGACACATCCTGGTGCGTCACGAGCAGGGTGCCGGCCACATGGCCGAGGGCTATGCCCACGTGACGGGGCGTCCCGGGGTCGCCATGGTGACGTCGGGCCCGGCCGCGACGAACCTCGTGACCCCGCTGATGGACGCCTACATGGACTCGGTCCCGATGGTGGGCATCACCGGTCAGGTCCCGACCACGGCGATCGGGAGCGACGCCTTCCAGGAGTGCGACACGGTCGGGATCACCCGCTCGGTCACCAAGCACAACGAGCTCGTCATGAGCGCCGACGACTTGCCGATGGCGATCCGCCAGGCGTTCCACATCGCGACGACCGGACGCCCGGGGCCGACCCTCGTCGATGTCCCCAAGGACGTGCTGCAGAACGAGATGGAGTGGTACTGGCCGAGCGACGACGAGGTGATGGCGTCGCTGCCGGGATACCGCCCGACGGTGAAGGGCCACGCCCGCATGATCAAGGAGGCGGCCAAGCTGATCCTCGCCTCCGAGCGCCCGATCCTCTACGTCGGTGGCGGTGTGCTCAAGGCGCGTGCGGCCGACGCGCTGCGCGAGCTCGCCGAGCTCACCGACATCTACGTCGTGACCACGCTGATGGCGCGCGGCGCGTTCCCCGACGACCATCCCCTCTGCCTCGGCATGCCCGGCATGCACGGCAATGCGACGGCGGTGACGGCGATGCAGAAGAGCGACTTGCTGATCACGCTGGGGGCGCGCTTCGACGACCGCATCACCGGTCGTGTGTCGGGGTTCGCGCAGGAGGCCAAGATCATCCACGTCGACATCGATCCGGCC
>DASUEW010000858.1:0-10312 GCA_036274875.1 Ilumatobacteraceae bacterium | reverse complement strand
CAGCGCCCGACGTCGCCGATTGCTGACCCTCGCCGCGCGCTACAACGTCCCGATCCTGGAAGACGACTTCGTCGGTGACCTCCGCTACGAAGGACGAGCCCTGCCGGCGATCAAGGCACTCGACCACGTCGGTCAGGTCATCTACGTCGGAACCTTCTCCAAGCTGCTGATGCCGGGCCTACGGGTCGGGTTCCTCGTCGCCGACGGACCGATCCTCGAACAACTGGGGCTCCGCAAGCAGGTCCAGGACCTGACGACCTCGCCGCTCACGCAACGCATCGTCGACCGCTACGTCACCGTCGGCCGCTATCAAGCCCACCTCCGTCGAACGACTCGCGCGTACCGGGACCGACGCGACGCGCTGCACGCTGCGGTGCAGGAGTTCATCCCCGGCGCAACCATTGCCCCTTCACACGGAGGTCTGTTCGCGTGGCTACGCCCGTCCGGCTCGGTGTCGACGCAGACGCTGCTGTCGTTCGCGCTCGACGAAGGCGTGGACTTCGCACCCGGAAACCGCTTCTTCGTCAACCCGACCGACGGCGATCACTTCCTTCGGCTGAACTTCGCGACCCGGACGCCGGACGAGATCAGCCAAGGAATACGGCGCCTCGGCATCGCCGTGCACCGTGCCAACCGCGACGCCCGACGCGTCACGGGCACGGCGCCGGCAGGAGATGTGCTCCTGCCGTCTGGTCCGTGAACTGGCAGCCGAAGCTGGCGCCCGCGACAGCGGCCGGATCGCCGACATCGTCGCCGGCCGGCCGCACACCGTTGTCGACCCAGTTGACGAGGTCGGCGAAAGCCGTCTCGTACTCGGTCGTGGAGAAGTCGCAATGGCCGACGCCGCGAATCGCGCGCTGCACGACCAGATCGCTGTTGCCTCGCGCGGCCACCGTCGCGGCGTACTCGGTCTCCATGTGGAACGGTACGAAGAGATCGCCGAGGTTGTGCATCGTCACCACGGGAACCTTGATCTTGCCCTCGAGCTCCGGGGACGGGACGTCGCCGCTCCGACGTGCGCCCCTGTCGGCCGTGACGCGAACGACGCCCTCGTTGAGAGCGATCTCGAGATCGTTGCTGGGACCCACGACGAGGTCGGTGTCATAGAACACGTCCGAGTTCTCGACCACGACGCCACGGCGGCCGGCGATCGTGCCATCCCCGGTGCCGAGGTCGAAGAGGAAGTTCCCGGGTATGCCCGAACCGAACTCAGGGAACGAGTTCCAGAAGAACCAGGCCTGGTCGAAGTTGGGGCGATCACCGCCGCTGCGGTTCTCGACCAACTGCTTGAATGCGGCGCCCGTCGCGTTCAGGGCCACGGGCCACGTTCCCGGGGCGAGCTCGAGAGCCGCTTTGATCGTCGGCGCGGTGCTCACCGGATAGTCATCAGGAACAGGGAACTGTGAACTTCCGAGTGCGAGCTGTTGGGCCGCGACGTTGAAGTCGAGGAAGAAGTCGAACAGCTCGTAGTCACCGAGCACGCCACAGACGGGCATCGCTCCGTCGTAGAACGAGCGATGTTGCTCGATGGACGCCGCCGTGATGTGGCCGCCCATCGACGCGCCGGCGATGTACGTGCGGTCCGGCTTGTCGTTCTTGTGCTTGAAGAACTTCGCCAGCCGGTACGTGTCCTCAACCGCGGTGCCCACGTTGTAGTCGTTCTTCGAATAGGTGGATGCAGCCCACGCGTAACCGTTTTCGAGCAGCCACTCGCGGAACGGCACTTCCTCCGGATTGAAGAACAGCCGGGTGTCGGTGCCGCGGAATCCATGCGCCCACATGACGAGATCGCCGTTCCACTCGGCCGGGACCTCGATGCGGTAGCCGGCGCCCCGGAGGACTCCCCACGACCGGTCGGAGTCTTCGAAGCCTGGGACTGCCTCGAAGGGGAGTGACGATTCGTCGACCTCATAGACGATCGGCGGCGGTTTGTGCCGTGAGTGCTCATCCCGGTCGTTGTGAGCCAGGGCGGGTGAGGCAGTCCCCAGCACCGCCAACACGACACCAACCGCGGTGATCCTTCTCATGTCCGTCTCCCCTCCCTCGACGCTGCTGCCCGCTAACCGTCAGGATGGAACCGACAGATCCCTGACATCGAAACTACTGAGGCCTACCGCTGATCTCAACAGCCAACCGCATGGGATTTGGCTAGGCGGGTGAATCGCCGTCGGAGCTCGCGAGCGAGTCGGCGATCACTTGGAGCTGGTCTCGAAGCTCCGGTACGTCTTGGTCGATCACACTGCCGGCGATGTCCTGGTCGATGTTCAGGTAGCCGTGGGCCAGGATCACCCGAAGGCCGACGATCTCGCGCCAGGCGACCTCGGGGTTGCCCTGCTTGATCTCCTCGGACACCCGTGACGCAGCCTCGCCGAGCACCTCGATCCATCGCTCTGCGGCTGCCTGGATCACCGGATCATCGGCGAGCTTGCTCTGGCCCGACACGTGCTCGATGAGCAGATCGCACATCTCGAGCATGTCGAGTAGGCGGTCGCGGTCGCCTCTCACAGTTCGACGGCGTCGGCGAGCACGTGCTTGGCGACTCTCGGGCGCAGGCCGCGCTCGGTGACCACGTCGACGTCGCGCTGCAGAAGGTCCTGAAGGTCCATCAGGAGCCCGCCGAGGTCGAGCAGGTTCCGTTCAGGTTCGAGGTCGACGAGGAAGTCGACATCGCTGGCCTCAGTGGCGTCGCCGCGCGCCACGGAGCCGAACACGCGGACCCTCGACGCACCTCGGGCACGGGCGACCTCGATGATCTCGTCGCGCCGCGAGCGCAACTCGGTCAGCGTCGTTCCGGCCATCACCGTCAGGATATGTCGTACAGGGCTCGCGATTCGGCAGGTGATCCACGCCGCCACACGTTCACGGTGGGCAGCGCGGCGATGCTCGTCGCACGCCCCTCATCGATCGAGCAGTTGGGCAGCGAAGATGTCGATCATCCGCAGGATGTGATCGACGGCGACGCTCTCGTGGCGGCGTTCGAGCGGCAGGTCGTGCTGCGGTGTCAGCACGATCCGGTCGGCGCCGGCCGCTTCGTACTCCTCGGCGACGCGACGGTCGAACGTGCCGGGGGGAATGACGGTCAGCTCCAACCGACCGAGCTCGGCGCGGCGCTCCAACCGCTCGCTCTCGTCGGCGACCTGAGTCATCGCCTGGCGAACCCACGCCACGTCGGTGTCGTACACGAACCAGCCGTTGCCCCTCGTGACCGCCCGACGCCGGGCCGCGTCGCTCAACCCGCCGACGATGATCGGCGGGCCAGCCGGCTGGACCGGGCGAGGATGGGAGTCGACACCGGCGATCGTGACATGGCGCCCCCGATATTCCGGGGCCGGCATCGTCCAGAGCGCCCGCATCGCGTCGATGTACTCGTCGGCGCGGCTGCCACGCTCGGACAACGGCACGCCGAACGCGGCGTACTCCGCTTCGAGGTACCCCACTCCCACGCCGGCCAGCAGGCGACCGTGCGAGACGTGGTCGATGCTGGCAAGCTGCTTGGCCAGCATCACCGGCGAGTGCAGCGGGAGCTGGAACACGCCGGCGGCGATCTTGATCGTCTCGGTGTGGGTGGCCATCAACGTCAGCGCGACGAGCACATCGAGGTACGGCAACGTCGGTTCCATCGTGAACCAGTCGGGCTTGGGGTCTGGCAGCGCGACGTGCTCACCAGTCCACAGCGACTCGAAACCCGCCGCCTCGGCATGCGCGGCAACGCGCACCACGTTGTCGGGCTCGGCACACGAGCCGTAGTTCATGGCATACAACCCGTACTGCATCGCATCAACGTACGACAAGCCGTCCGACCCCATCCCACGCTGGCCCGCCCGGCTCGTGGCCGACGTCAGCGGACGCGGTGCTCGCCGCCGTGATGGTCGAAGCGCTCGTGGTGCAGGCGGAGCAGGTCGGCGCCGTAGTCACCGCCGTTGGGCGTCCGCACGACGGTGTGCACGTGGGTGCGCGTCGGCACGACGTTGTCGAGGGCTACACCCGGATGATGGTCGAACTCGATCAGCAGCACTGGGCTGTGCACCCGGTAGTAGAACGGCGCCTCGTCGTCGTACCCCCCGTACCACGAGAACCACGTCTCGTCGAGTTGCGACTCGACCTCGGCGAGCCGGATCTCGGCATGACCGGGGCCGTTCCACCCGACGTACGTGGCCGCCAGCTCGTGCAGCAGCCGGCGCTGGGCATCCGTCATGTCGGCTCCGGCCACACCCTGGTATCGCGCCACGAGATTGTCGTGGAACGCACCGGCCTGCATGCGCCCGTCGAACAGGTTCTGGAGATGCACAGGGATGTCGTCGGGGTGGATGGACGGGTAGATGATCGCCCGCTCGCGTTGGGCGCCGTCGAAGGCGCGTATGAGGTCGAGTCCGAGGCGCTCCTCCGGGTCGAACAAGGAGATGCCGGCGTACGGTCCTGACCGGACTCGTCGGGGCTCGGCGCCCATGAACGTCGGCGTCGTCACGATCCGGCCGTCGATCACCATCGTGTTGATGCACAGGTGGTGGCCGTCGATCTGCCAGCCCCACGGTTCACCGTCGCCGGGCTGGCCGAAGATCGACACGAAGTACGGCCATTCGCCGAACGCCTCGTAGTCGCCCGTGAGCTCGGCGAGCAGCTGGTTGAGCCGCATGATCGAGCGCGCCTGGTCGTACCCGCGTGCCGACAGCGTGGCGCGCACGACGCCGAGCGCCAGGTCGCGCACGGGTTGGGCGAGATCTTCCAACATGACCCCGTGGCGGAAGTGGTTCATGTGGACGTTGATCCATGTCCGCCACTCGGTCGCGTCGATCGAGAAGCTGGCCCGTTGGCGCTGGTCAGGCGTCAGGGCCTGCAGGAATGCGAGCGCGGCGTCGTCGATCGGACGGGTGTCGACGGGTGGTGCGGAGAGATCGCGCCAGCCGGTCCGCACGACGCCGTCGGTCGTGACGCCGAGGTGCGGCCGTTCGAGCTCGGCCGCCCGCTCCTCGACGATGTTGAAGATCTCCGGCGCGGCCGACTCGACGTGGGTGCGGGCCGACATCGTCTGCATCGGCCGGATCCCGAACGCCCGCCATGGGTCGAGGGCGATCTCCTCGGGTGTGCCGATCGGCGTGCTCACGGTCCGCGTCAGTCGCGCCCGGTCAGGTGTGGGCGGTCGGAACTCGGCGAGCGCGGCCAGGACGTCGTCGACGAGCGCCGGGTTCGTGAACAAACCCGAATGCGTGTCGAATCGCTCGCCGCCCCACGCGTCGCGGAACACCCCGCCCGCCTCGCGCACGATCAGGCTCGGACCGGCGAAGTCCCACAGCGAGCCGAACGTCAGGATCGCCACGTCGAGCTCTCCGGCCGCGACCATCACGGCATCGAGCACGAAGGACTGACTCCGCGGCGAAGTCGGTGACGGGAATCGCCGCGTCAACTCGTCCCGCCAACCGACGACGAAACCCTCCGACGGGATCACGATGACGCGCGCCGATGCCAGCGATGTCGCGCCGCCGACATGGATCGGCTCGGCGGCCGCAGCATCGAACGCGGTGCCGGAGGAGACGCTCGCGGACCACGCCCCGCCGTCCCTGACCGCCCACCAGCGACGGCCGAGAGCCGGCGCCGACAGCAGGCCGACCACGATCTGGCCGTCGGCCTCCAGGGCGATCGCCGTCGCCCACCCGGGCCGCCCGAACGCGAAGTTGTGGGTACCGTCGATGCCGTCGAGGATCCACCGCCTCGCCGCGTCACCGGGTTGCGGTCCGACCTCCTCGCCGACCACCGAGTCGGTGGGACGCTCTCGACGAAGCACCTCGAGCATCGCCTGCTCGGTGTCGAGATCCACCTGCGAGACCGGGGTGCCGTCGGCCTTGTGGACCGTCGTCAAGTCCTCGCTGGTGAACTGCGACAGCGAGACCGTGTCGGCGCGGTCGGCGAGCGAGAACGCCAGTGCGAGCTCGGACGACCAAACCGACATCACATGCTCCGATCGCTCAACCGGCACTGCGGTCGACGCGGTCTTCGGCGAACAACCACCGTCGCCGGCGTCGCGTTCGGCACGTGTAGTGGTTCGTCAAGCGACTCGACAACTGTGGCGTTGGCCATCCTCAGACCTCCTTGGCCTCAGTCTTGTTCGAATCGCGGTATCCGCCGTTATCGAGATCCGGGCTGACGGCTCCTCGCCGGCGTCACCACGGGGCGCGCACGGGATGGACGTCGTGGACGACAGGGTCGTGTCACGCGGAACGTACGGCGATGTCGATGACGGTGGGCCGCCGATCGAAGTCGCGGAGCGACTGCCCCGCCGCCCGCACGATCTCGGCCTCTCGATCGCGCACCGAGTCGGCGAGCTCGATCGTCATTTGCAGCCGGTTCGCGCCACGCGTCACGTCGATCGCGACCGCGCCACCCGGACGCGCCAGCTCGTCGCGCGTCACCACGCCGAGCAGGCACAGACGATCCTCCACCGCCTCGGCGTGCGCGCGCCCGTCATGGGCGGCCTGCTCGCACGCGTCGAGAAGGTCGCTGCCGGCTACCGCCGTCCACGACCTGATCGCGAAC
Organism: Ilumatobacteraceae bacterium; assembly: GCA_036274875.1. GTDB lineage: Bacteria > Actinomycetota > Acidimicrobiia > Acidimicrobiales > Ilumatobacteraceae > JALOLG01. The sequence continues at coordinate 3,784 of DASUEW010000858.1, read as the reverse complement.
CGCTTCGTGACGTCAGCTCCGTCAACCTCTACGACGGGCACTCGGCTGCGTGCGGCACACACCGCGCCGTGCTCCACGTGATTCGTCCCGATCTCCTGCACGAGGACGGCCACGTCAACGTGCTCGTCGAGGGGGCACTCACCGCCCGCCGCCAGCCCGCGGCAGGGATAGCGCCGATCGGGCGTGTCGCAGCGCACGATCGTGCAACCGGCTTCGGTCAGCTGCGTGACGGCAGCGTTCGCCACTCCCGGGTGCGACTCCAACATCAGGACTCTCATCTGCGACCCTCCTCGACGAGCGCGACGCTGCCACGGCCTCGCGTCGGCTCCTAGGGTCGGAAGTCCCGATGTCCGGACCCGGCTCGAACTCATCGGGGCCGCCGTGCTCGCGATCGCCGGCCTCGATCAGGTGTCGGATCGCGTCGAGGCGGGCGACACCGTCAGAGCTTGTAGCCGATGGCGCGCAGCAGTCGCTTGCGCTCGGCGATGTCGTCGTCGGTCTCGACGCCGGCCGGTGGCATGCCGTCCACCACGCCCACGATGCCGCGACCGAGATCGGTCTCGGCCACCAGGATCTCGACACTGTTGGCCGTGGCGCAGTAGATGCCGCACACCTCTGGGACCAGCTTGAGGGCGTTCAGCACGCTCACCGGGTACCCGCCCTCGAGGAACACGACGAAGCTGTGGCCGGCGCCGATCGTCTCGGCGTTGCGGACGGCCAGCTCCACGAGGTGCTCGTCGTTGCCGGAGCGACGCACGAGGCACGGTCCGGACGCCTCGCAGAAGGCGATGCCGAACCGTAAGTGCGGTCCGACACCGGCGAGAGCCTCGTGGAGGTCCTCGACGGTCTTGATGAAGTGCGCCTGGCCGACGATCACGTTCATGTCGTCGGGCTTGTTGACCGGCACTGCGACGAGCTCCACGGTGACACTCCATTCCGGCGGCGGCGTCGCCTGGTTCATCATCGCACTCCTGTCGGGCGTCCGGGTCCAGGCCGAACGTCATGGTGACCCGAGACAGCCGCAGAGGCCCCGAACCGAGCAACCGGCTCCACACCAGCACGCCTGGTCTCAGTATCGGATCACAGTGAGGGTGGAGCCGCCTCGACCAGCCGTGTGAGCTGCGCTGAGCTGCCGGCCCGCAGCGCGACGCTGTGACCGGCGATGTCGTACACGCCACTCACGTTGTCCTTCAGCACCTCGAGTCGAAGGGTGTCATTCGCCAGGTCCGACAGCGTGATGCTCCCGTCGCGGAGTCGTTCGGCGTCCGAGCCATGGACCTCGAAGTCGCTGCTCGGCGCCGCCGGTCGCGTCGGCTACCCCGGTCGTGTCGGCGCCACCGGTCGTGGACGGAGGCGCAGTCGTGACCGCCTCACGCCGTTCGGCGGCGAAGGGCCAGAGCGGCGACGGTGATCGCGACGCATGCCAGGCCGAGCAGCAAGCCCGTCTCGATCAGCTGGAACGTCCAGAAACGGTCAGCCGGGTGGTACTTGTGCACGGTGTGATAGCCGAGCTCACTGAGGCATGCGTTGACGTCTTCGGGCGGCGGCAACGGGGCGCCGGCTCCGGACCTGAGGTTCGGACACTGGCGGGCGACGTCGGCGAGGTTGATGTTGAAGTTGCCGCCGGTACCCAAGACCACCCCATTGCCGTCGAACACCTTTTGTGAGAGCACCCACGCGCCTGCGTCTTCGAGCGGATCGCCGTCCGCGAACGGGATGTCCAGCGTCTTGACCGGCATGAAGTGTGGTCGCAGCGCGACGGCGGTGAAGACCCGGACGCCGATGAAGATGCCGAGCGTGGCAACCATCGCCGGCACGGTTCGACGGAGGATGACGCCGGATGCGATCCCGACTGCGAGGGCGAACGCAGAGGCACCGATCGGGACAACTCCCTGGAAGTCGTAGAGGCGACCGAACCGCTCTCCGGTCACGGTGTTCGTCGTGTCGAGCCATGCGGCGGCGATCAACGCGTACAACGCGCCGGCGACCAACGACACCGCCACAGCAACCGCCGAGGTGTAGGCGAACCAACGTTGGCGAGTCACGCTTTGCGTCCAGAGGAAGCGATGCGTTCCGGCTTCCAGTTCCCGGGCAACCAATGGGGCACCGACGAAGGCCCCGAGCAAGGCCGGGAGCAACACCAGCGGCACGATGAGGAACTGGAGTGAGTTGAACTTGTCCCCGAACTGCTCGACCAGCTCGCGGCACTGCGATTCGGAGCCGCCGGCGAGACAGTCGGCGAGCCCGCTCGAGCGGTAGTTGCTGTTCATGCTGCGTCCGGTGACCAGCGCCAGCAGACCCACACCGGCCAGGCCCGCGGTGATGCCGATCGTCTCGTGCCGGAAGCGACGCACCGCGACGCGCAACATCACACCACCTCCAGGTGGCGAACGGGATGCTGTTCAGGATCGAGGGCAAGGTGGGCGAGCACGATCTCGTCGAGGGTCGGCGTCTGTACCTGCCACGCCGGGTCGATCACGGGTGCGGAGGCCGCCACCAGATGTTGATGGCCAACCGAACGGTGACCGCCGACGATCGTGCAGCCACGCGGCAAAGGACGGTCCGGCGGCCCGACGAGGACGGCGTGCCCTTGCACGATCTCGTCGATCGACCCCGACAGCAGAAGCGTTCCCTGTCCCAGCACGACGAGGTGGTCGCACGTGCGCTGAAGGTCGTCGATGAGGTGGGTCGAGAACACGACCGTCACTCCTCCGTCGGCGACGGCCGCCATCAACGACTGCAGGAACCCGCGGCGGGCGAGCGGGTCGAGACTGGCGACCGGTTCGTCGAGCAGCAACAGCTTGGGCCGTTTGGCGAGCGCCAGCGCCAGCGCGAACTGGGCACGCTGGCCACCGGACAGCTCGCCGGCGCGGTGACTCTCGTCGATGCGCAGTTCCGCCAGCCTGTCGTCCACGACTGCTTGGTTCCAGCGCACGTTCATCCCGGCCGCGATCGACGCGATCTCGCGGACTCGCGCTCGCTTCGGCAACGGAGAGTCCTGCGCGACGAAGGCGACATCCGGCAGCACCGCAGCGCTGCCGGGCGTGCCGCCGAGCACTGACACGTTCCCCTCGGTGGGGTCGATCAGACCGGCGACGAGGTGCAGCAGCGTCGACTTACCCGCGCCGTTCGGCCCGACCAGTCCGACAACCGCGTGCTCTGGCACGTCGAGGTCGAGGTGCTTCAGCGCCCAGCGCCGTCCGTAGCGGCGACCGAGCGATCTGGCCTCGACGACGTTCATGCCACGGCCCCGTGGCTCGTCTCGTTGACGACCGAGCGCAGCATGCCGACCATCGTTTCGACGTCGAGCCCGGCATCGTTGGCCCGCCCGGCCCACCGCGTGAGGTCGGATCGCAGGCGGGCCTGCACCTCCGGCGACGGGGCAGTCGACGTGCGGGTGATGAACGTCCCGACGCCCGGACGTCCGACCACCAAACCTTCGTGCTCGAGCTCGCGGTACGCCTTGAGCACGGTGTTCGGGTTGATCGCCAGCTCGGCAACCACCTCCTTCACTGTCGGGAGCTGGTCGCCTTCGCGCAGCACACCAAGCTGCACCGCCTGTCGCACCTGATGCACGAGCTGGAGGTACGTCGAGACCCCCGAACTCGAGTCAAGCCGCAGTGTGATCACGAGTCACTCCCGGGTACCCAGCACCATTTATCTAGTTCCATAGTGTAATGGAGTATGCCCGGTCGTGGTGTAGACGTCAACCCTGATCTGATCGCTCGGATCCAACAAGAAGGCTGGCGGGTACCAAGTCGTCACGGCCGTCTCATGAAACGGT
>DASUEW010000857.1:0-9671 GCA_036274875.1 Ilumatobacteraceae bacterium | reverse complement strand
GTCCCAGAAGTGCTTCCACGCCGGGTTCCAGCCCGCCAACGGGTGGCGCACCGGGATCTCGACCACGACCGCCAGCCGGGCGTGCTCGGTCAGCGCCGTCGCGAACGGGACGGCGTCGGCGACGTTGAAGAAGACGTGGTGACACACGACCACATCGGCGATCGGAGTGATCGCCGCGACATCCGGCCACCGCCCGTGCACCGCCTGGGCGGTGACGCCGGCCGTCCGGGCGGCCTCGACATAGGCCTGGAGCATCTCCTCGATCTGGTCGACCCCGATCAGCGTCTCGGCCGGTGGGACGAGCACCACCGACGACCGGCCACCGCCGCATCCGACGTCGAGCACGGTGCCGCCGTGCAACGGGAGCACCTCGCGGGCGGCCCGTGCCGACATGCCATCGCGGTCGAGCGTGTCATCGACCGAGAACGTCGCCACCTCGTGGGACCATGGCGAGACTGGCGCCTGGGCGACGATCTCGTCGGGGATGCCCCACTCGGCGAGCTGCGCCGACCAGCCCTCGGCGGCAGTTGTCACCCACCGAACCCTATTCAGAGCGGGACGCGTTGGCGGCGACCGCCGTCGGCGATCCGCCATTCGTTGGTGCCCTCCGAGGCGGCGATTCGCATCGCGTCCTCGGCACGCTCGATGGCTCCGTCGAGCTCGCTCGACTCCGTCTGAAACGCGATTCCCACGTTCACCGAGAGGTGATCGATCCGGCGCGCGAGCTGCTCGCTGTCCGGCCCGTCGACGAAATACGGACCCGACAGCACCCGCACGATCCGATTGGCGATGCTGATCACGGCCACCCGGTCGATCGGCGGACGGCAGACCGCGGCGAACGAGTTGGGTCCGCGATCGAGAACCTCATCGACCGCCCGAACGGTTGCTGCGAGACGGGAGGCGACGAGAGCAAGCACCGCTTCCGCAGCGCCACGGCCGCACTCGGTGATGACCCGGTCGATCCCTTCCACGTCCACGGTGAGCACGGCGCCGTGCTCCTCCAGAGTCGCCGACGAGGCTGCCGCGGTATCCGACCGGTCGCGCCGCTCGATCACACGGCCCGGTTCGGCCGGATCATCGAATCGCAGCTCGGCGTTGTCGAACGCCACAGCAGACAGCGCGACGGCGTCCGCCATCCGCTGCTCCTGGTTCGGGCTCGTCAGGCCGGCGAGACTGCGCCAGGCGATCAGCGCACCGCGCAGACCTCGCCGCGACACGATCGGTCTCACCCACACGGATCGGAACCCGGCCTGTGTCGCCGCGTTGCGCAACTCGGCCGGCAGCCCGAACAAGTCGGGAAAGTCGTGGGGCTGGCCACGCCGCAGCGTGAACGTCCAGGGCGCCAACGGATCGTCGATCGTGAAGTCGTACCCCGCCAGCGGCCACTCACCGACGAGCGAGAGCCCGTCCGGGCCCTGCAGCGCCACGACCGCGGTGGCGCCCATCGGGTGCACCGCCATCGAGTCGATCACCACTTGAAGTGTCTCCTCGAGCGGAGCGCCGCTCGCGATCGAAGCGAAAGCGCGCGACATGTGGTCGTTGACCGACTCCTCGGCGAACGTCGCCACGTACCCGTCGATCCCTGCCACGTCGAGACAGTTCTGCGTCCACATCTCGGTCGCCCGGAGCTGCCCATCAGCGCCCCGGTAGCGCAGACGCGTCGGACCCATCGTCCGCCCGATGAACCCACGTCCGGCGGTGAGGATGTCGGTCGCGCTCGAGAACTCCTCGGACACCACGAAGTCGAGCACCGAACGGCCGACGACGTCGTCGCGGCTGAAGCCGATCATCGCGAGCATCCGCGCGTTCGCGAACCGGATGGTGCCGTAGGCATCGATCACGGCGACGCCGACCGGCAGCAGGTCGAGCAACATGGGTGGTTCCAGAGAGGCGGACGCGTCCGAGCCGATCATGGTGCATCTATCGGCTCGAGGGCCGTTCAGCTTGAGCCGTTCTTGACGAGCTGAGGGCCACCCCCGCCACGGCGGTTGGCCGGCGATCGGATCGCTAGCGTGCAGTGCGATGGCGTACCGCTACCTCTGGACACCATTGGGGTTGGGGCCCGTCGAGACTCGGAACCGGATCGTCTTCTCCGCCCACCTGACGAACTACGCGCGCGACTGCAAGCCGACCGAGCAGCACGCCGCGTACTACGCCGCACGGGCAGCTGGTGGAGCCGGGCTGATCATCACCGAGGAGCACTCGACGCACCCGACGGATTGGCCCTACGAGAAGCTCATCCACGGCTTCCATCGTGACGTGATCCCCGGGTACCGACGCATCACGGAGGCGGTCCACCGTCATCGCACGCCGATCTTCGCCCAGATCAACCACAACGGCGGGCAGGCGTCGTCGATGTACTCCCGGCTGCCGGTCTGGGCCCCGTCCGCCGTCGCCGACCCACTGTTCCGTGAAGTGCCCAAGGCCGTCACGGTCGCCGAGATCGACGAGATCGTCGCCGGCTACGCCACGGTCGCCGAGCACTGCGCCGAGGGCGGGTTCGACGGGATCGAGCTCCAATGCTCGCATTCGTCGATCGTGCGCGGCTTCCTCTCGCCCGCCACGAACCAGCGCACCGACGCGTACGGCGGGAGTCTGGAGAACCGCGCCCGGATCATGCTCGAGATCGTGGCCGCCGTGCGGCGAGTGATCGGCACGCGGCTGGCGCTCGGTGTGCGGATCTGCGGCGACGAGTTGATCGAGCACGGCACGACGATCGACGATGCGGTGCGCGTCGCCCAGATGGTCGAGGCGACGGGTCAGGTCGACTACGTCAACACGTCGATCGGGGTTGCGACGGCGAGCCTGTTCGTGATCGAGGCATCGATGCACGTCCCGCCCGGCTACGCGATGTACATCCCGTCCGCGATCCGCAAGGCGATCGACCTCCCGGTGGTGGGCGTCGGCCGCTTCAAGGATCCGCTGCAGGCCGAGCGGGCGCTCGCCGAGGGGCACTGCGACCTCGTTGGCGTTGTGCGCGGGCAGATCGCCGATGCCGAGTTCGCCGCCAAGGCGCGAGCCGGTGCTACCGACGAGATCCGGTTGTGCCTGTCGTGCAACCAAGAGTGCGTGGGGCGGATGGGCCTCAACCGCTGGCTGGGCTGCATCGAGAACCCGCACACGGGGCGCGAGGCGCAGCTCCCTGCGATGGCGACACCGGCCAGGCGCAAGTCGGTGCCCCCCAAGACGGTGCTCATAGCCGGAGCCGGACCGGGCGGCCTCCAGGCGGCGATCGCCGCCGCCCGCAACGGACACCGGGTCACGGTGTGCGAGCAGCGCCAGCACGCCGGCGGTCAGGTTCGACTGGCTGCGTCGGTGCCGAACCGGGCCGAGCTCGGCGACATGATCCGCAACCAGCTCACGGAGTGCCGGCGGCTCGGCGTGACGATCGAGTACGGCGTCGGCGTGTGGCCGGGCATGGTCGCCGAACGCCGACCGGACCACGTCATCGTCGCCACGGGCGCCGAGCCGCAGCGACCATGGTGGGTCCCGGACGGTGCGACCACGGTGGCCGACATCCGCGAGGTGCTCGAGGGCGAGGTACGTCCCTTCGGTGACGTGATGGTGATCGACGAGGTCGGTTTCCATCACGCGACGTCGGTGGCCGAGCTCCTCGCCGACCGCGGTTGCGCGGTCGAGATCGTCACGCCGGGAATGGTCGTCGGTCAGGATCTCGGCGTCACGCTCGACATGGAGAACTGGTGGATCCGGGCCAACGAGAAAGGCATCGTGCAGCGCACCGACCTCGTGCCGATGGGGATGGACGGGCGGTCGATCACGTTGCTGCACCACCCGACGGGCGAGCACGTCACGGCCACACCGGACTGGGTCGTGCTCGCCGTGCCGCAGCGTCCCGTCGAGTGGCTGTACCACGATCTCGTGACCGACGGCATCAGTGTCGAGCGCGTCGGCGACTGCGTTGCTCCCCGCCGGGCGCACGCCGCGGTGGTCGAGGGCGAACGGGCCGGCAACACGATTTGAACGCGGCTGGCGCGATGTGACCGGTGTCACAGAATCGCCATGTTTAGCCCTGCCGATCCGTGGGTTATATCGCTGGTGCATGAATGGGCCGGACGACGAGACGCGCGCCACGCTGCTCGATGCCGCCCGCACGCTCCTCGAGGCCGATGGGCCCGCCGCGTTGACCGTCCGGCGAATCGCTGCCGAGGCCGGGATGAGCACGATGAACGTGTATTCCCGGTTCGGCGGCAAAGACGGCGTGGTCGACGAGCTGTACTGCGAGGGTTTCCACCGCCTCCGTTCCTACGTCGCCAAGCACTCCAAGTCGGACGATCCGGTCGAGAACTTCCGCGCACCCGGCGTCGCCTACCGCGACTTCGCGCTCGAGAACCGCACGTTCTACGCCGTGATGTTCTTCCGTCCGATCCCGGGCTATGTCCCGTCACCCACCGCGCGCCGCGTCGCCCTCGACGGCTTCGACGAGCTCGTCGCCCGCATTCGCGAGCTGATGGATGCCGGCGAGATCAAGCAGTCCGATCCGTATAGCGTGGCCGCCTCCCACTGGGCGACGTGTCACGGGCACGTCGGGCTCGAGATCAGCCGGGTCGGGCCGGCCGACATCGATTGGGAAGCGACATTCCTCGGCTCGCTCGACGCGCTGCGCCTGAGCTTGTGTTGAGTCGAGCCTGATCTGATCTGAGTTCGGATCGCTAGTCTCGGGCCCGATGATGGGCGTGCTCGTGGCGGGGATCGTCACGGATCTCACCGATTGGCTGAACGACACCGCCGGCCACTGGTGGTTCATCCTCGTCATCCTCGTCATCGCCTTCTTCGATTCCGTGGTGCCGATCGTGCCGAGCGAGACGACGGTGATCATCGGCGGCGTCGCCGCTGGACTGGGCAACCAGGAGCTCGCACTCGTCATCGCCGCGGGCGCCGCCGGGGCCTTTCTCGGTGACAACACGGCCTACATGCTCGGCCGCCGGATGAGCGCTGCGATCGGACGCTGGGCGGAACGGAAGCCCAAGCGCCAGGCTCGCCTCGCCTGGGCGAACACCCAGATCCGCCAGCGCGGTGGCTTGCTGCTCATCACCGCCCGCTTCATTCCGGGTGGGCGGACGGCCCTCACGGTGTCATCGGGCATCACCCACCAGCCACGGGCGTGGTTCGCGGCCTGGGTCGCCGTCGCCGCGGTGATCTGGGCGACGTACGCCGCGTTGCTCGGCTTCATGGGCGGAAAGGCATTCGAGGACGACCACACCAAGGCATTCCTGCTCGCGTTCGCCGCCGCGATCTCGCTGACGGTGGCGATCGAGGTCATCCGCCACACGCGGGCGAAGCGGACCGCGAGACGCGACGCCGAGGCGGCCGCCGCATTGCTCGAGCGCTGATCGTCGCCGCGGCGTCCCGTAGCGTTGCTCGAACCATGTTGGCCGTGATCCCCGTACGCGACGGCGAGCTCCCGGCGGGAGCGCTCGAGACGATCGCCGAATGCGGCGGTCGGGTGGTTCTCGTCGGGGATCGGCTCGACGTCGTCGACGTGGTCGGTGCGACCGACGTGCGCACGGTCGAGCTGGGGCCCTTCGCGCCGGGCTCGTGGGCGGCGTCGTTGGACGCGCTCCTCGCCGACGAGCCGATCGTCGTGTTGCCGGCCTCACCCGACGGTCGCGATCTCGCACCCCGCCTCGCCCATGTGCTCCGGCGGCCGCTCGTCGCCGGCGCGGTGTCCGTCGCGCCGGAACGGATCACCGTGCCGCGCCGAGGTGGGCTCGAGCTGCACGTCCTTGCCGTTCGACCACCGATCGTGGCGACCCTCCAGCCGGGTGTCCGCGGGGTCGACCCGGCACCGCCTGTTCCGGACCGGCACGGCACGCGCCGGGCGGTCGTGCTCGAACGACGCGACGTCCCCGACGCGACCGTCGTCGCGGTCCACCCACCCGACGTGACGACGATCGACCTGACCGAAGCCGACCGCATCGCCGCCGGAGGGGCGGGACTCGACTCCGCCGCCCGATTCGACCAGCTGTCGCGCATCGCGGCCGCGATCGGCGGAGCGATGGGTGCCACCCGGGTCGTGACGGATCGTGCCTGGGTCGGGCACGAGCGACAGATCGGGACCACAGGCGTCGTCGTCAGCCCCGAGCTCTACCTCTCGTTCGGCATCAGCGGAGCAGTGCAACACACGAGCGGGCTCGGCGATCCGCGCCACGTGATCAGCGTCAACGTCGACCCGCACTGCCCGATGATGCAGATGTCGGACCTCGCCGTCGTCAGCGACGCGAACAGCGTGCTCGACGAGCTCGAACTGCTGCTCGGGACGACCATCCGATGACTGGCTTCGACGTGGTCGTGGTCGGGGCGGGACCCGCAGGTGCGTGCGCGGCGACCGTGCTGGCGCGCAAGGGGCGGTCGGTGCTCCTCGTCGAGCGCGGCCCGTTCCCCGGCAGCAAGAACATGTACGGCGGCGTCGTGTATCCGCGCATGCTCGACCTGCTTCATCCCGAGTGGTGGCACGACGTGCCGTACCAGAGATGGATCACGCGACGTTCGACGATGCTGCTGACCGACACGCAGGCCGTGACGCTCGACTTCCGCACGGACGCCTGGGGACGGCCGCCGTACAACGGTATGACCGCCTATCGGCCCGACTTCGACAACTGGCTCGCCCGCAAGGCCGAGGCCGACGGTGCCGAGCTGGTGTGCTCCACCACCGCGACCGGCCTGCTCGTCGACGCCGACCGAGTGGTCGGCGTGCGCACCGACCGGCCCGACGGCGACGTCACTGCCGACGTGGTGATCGCGTGCGACGGTGTCAACAGCTTCCTGGCCAAGGAGGCCGGCCTCTTCGGCGCGGTCGACGCGGCCAACTACACGCTCGGGGTCAAAGAGACGATCAGCCTGCCAAAGGACGTCATCGACGAGCGGTTCGCGGTACGAGGACGCGAAGGAGTCGACATCGAGATCCTCGGCGGGACGAGCGGCGTCAACGGCGGCGCGTTCGTCTACACCAACCTCGACACGCTCGGCGTCGGCGCGGTGTTGAAGCTGCCCGCCCTGGCCGCGCAGTCGACCCGGCCCGAAGCGATCATCGCCGCGCTCAAGGCCCATCCCGCGGTCGCGCCGCTCGTCGAGGGAGGCGAGCTCGTGGAGTACTCCGCCCACCTCATCCCCGAGGCCGGGCTGGCGATGATCCCCAAGCTGGCGACGAACGGAATGCTGGTCGCCGGCGACGCCGCATCGCTGTGCCTCGCGGCCGGGATCTGGCTCGAAGGCGTGAACTTCGCGATGGCGAGCGGGATGTACGCCGCCGAGGCGGCCGACGAGGCGCTGCGCAACCGCGACCTGTCCGTCAGCGGGCTCGCCGGCTACGAGCGCCGGCTCGCTTCGACGTTCGTCCTGCGCGACCATCGCCGGCTGCGGCGGGTCCCCGCACTCGTGCTGTCCGACCGGGTGCAACACACGTATCCGCAAGTCACGGCGAACGTGGTCGAGCGGATGTTCCGCGTCGACAACCCGGCACCCAAACCGGGGCTGCGGCGCATCGTCAAGGAGGAGCGGAAGCGGGCAGGCATGCGGTGGCGCCATCTCGCACGCGACGCGTGGGCCGGGATTCGGGGATTCGGATGAACGGACGGAGCGAGTGGTCGGAGATCTCGTTCGAGGATCGGATGGCGACGACGCGGTTCGACGTGCACGAACGACCCCACATCGTCGTCGACGGCGCAGTGTGCACCGACTGCTCCACCCGCGACTGCATCGTCGCCTGCCCCGCCGACCTCTTCGTGCCGACCGCTGACGGCGGGATCCTCTTCAACTACGAACAGTGCTTCGAGTGCGGCACCTGCTACCTGGTGTGCAACCGCGAGGGCGCGATCTCGTGGAGCTACCCGGAGGGTGGCTACGGGGTGGTCTTCAAGCGCACATGAACGTGCTCGTCTGCTGGAAGTGGGTCGCGCCGGGCGATGACGACCGCTGGGCCGGCGTGTCGGCCGCCGACCACGCAGCGCTCGAGATCGCGCTCACGCTCGCCGGCGACTCTGACGCGTTCGTCACCGTCGCGACTGTCGGTCCACCGGGCGCCGAGGCGGCGTTGCGGGATGCCGTGGCGCGCGGGGCCCGGCGCGCGGTACGGGTCGACGCGCCGCGCGACCTGCTCAGCGAAGCCGTCGCGGGCGCCCTCGCAGCGCTCGCCGGCAGCTGCAGGTGGGTGCTGTGCGGCGACTACTCGCTCGACCGCGGTTCGGGGTCCGTCCCGGCGCTGATCGCCGCTCACCTGGGCGTCGCCCAGGCACTCGGCCTGGTCGACGCGGGCACCGACGCCGAAGGGCGACTCCACGCTGTGCGCCGGCTCGATGGCGGTCGACGAGAGGAGTTGTCGGTGGCGTCGCCCGCCGTCGTGTCGGTCGAAGGATCGGTCGCGAGGCTCCGGCGCGCGTCGCTCACCGCCGAGCTCGCGGCCCGTGCGGCCGCCATCGAGGTCGTCGACGGGCCGCAGGGGCCGCGGGAGACGCCGATCGACGAGGGCCCTTACCGGCCCCGGGCCCGGGTGCTGCCGGCGCCGACCGGCAGCGACGCACTGACCCGGATCCGCTCGTTGATGTCGTCGGGTGTCGCCGTGGCGCATGGTGAGACCGTCACGCTCGACCCACCGCAAGCGGCCGCCCGGATCGTGCAATCGCTCCGTGACTGGGGCTACGTGGCACCGTTGTCAGAGGGGGCCCCGCCGGCATGATCGGTCGAAGGTCGGTAGGCGTCGAGGAGCGGCGTTCCACAGCCGCTGCACGCAGCTTCGGCGGCCGCCGTGATCCCGTCGCACCGGTCGCAGAACACGAGCCGACCGTGGTTCGAGGTCATCTCCCAGATCGCGGAGAAGTGGCTGTGCTGCCACCTCTGGGCGTACAGATCGCGCACGGCGGCTCGATGTTCGGGCGTCGAGGCGAACGCCTTCGCATCCGCAGCCGTCCGCCACAACGCGATCAACGTGATGTTCGGTCCGTCGGGAAAGCTGTAGCGCCGGATGAAGCCGGGCGCCTCCGCGAGCAGCTCCATCAGCTCGACCGCCGCAGCCCAGAAGCCGTGGGCTCCGTCGGGGTCGGTGAACGTCGCCTGCAGGACGAGGATGGCGCCGGCCGATTCAGGCCCGAGGTCACCGTCGGGGCCTTGCTGTGTGGCCAGGATCGTCGGCGCGATCTGCGTCCGCGGGACGGCGAGCATCGCCGAGATCACCTCCGGCGGCGGTGGGAGGGTCAGCAGCTGAGTCATCACGCATCTCCGATCAGTTTCATCCGATAGAACATAGATTGATACGAGTCAGACTAGGATGAAATGACGAAGCCCGTCAAGAAGCGGTCGTACTCCTCCGCCGTGCGGCAGGAGCAAGCGGCGCGGACGCGAACACGCATCGTGGAGGCGGCGGGTGCGCTGTTCGAGGCGAACGGCTACGCGCGCACCACGATTCGGGAGATCGCCGAACAGGCTGACGTCGCCAGTGACACGGTGTACGCCGTCTTCGGGAGCAAGGCTCGCGTGCTCACCGCGCTCATCGACGCGCGCTTGGCGCCCGGTGCTGACGTCGCCAACGTGATGGACCGTCCCGAGGCGCGAGCTGTGCGCGACGAACCCGACCAGCATCGTCAAGTCCATCTGTTCGCCCGCGACATGGCCACCACCGCCTCCCGGGTGCGCGGGGTGTTCGAGATCCTGCGGACGGC
>DASUEW010000856.1:0-4774 GCA_036274875.1 Ilumatobacteraceae bacterium | reverse complement strand
GGGGTCGGGCCGCAGCACCGACTCCTCGGTGATCGGGACGGGGTTGTTCCCGAACGCGCCGTACACCATCGCCGACGACACCATCACGAGGTGCGAAGCCGAGGCCGCATCGGCGGCGGCGAGGAAGTCACCGACCGCCTCGGTGACGCTCTCGCGCCGGCGGGCGCGAGTGTCGTGGTCGCCGACGCCCAACTCGACGATGGTGTCGAAGCGACCCGCGGCAGGGCTGCCCGTCTCACCGACCGCGACTTCGAGACCGTCGACGCTGGCGAGCGCGGAGAGCACCCGGGTCCCGAGATTGCCGTCGACGCCACGCACGTACACCCGCTGGGGCGCGTCGACGGTCCGCAGCGCGGGGGTCATCGGCGGTGACGTTACCGGCACGATGACCCGTAACATCGACGGTATGGTCGGCCCGAACCCGGACGAGCTCCCTGATGACGACCCGTTCGCATCACTCCCGCTGTTCGGCGACCTGAGCCGGGCGCTGGCAGGTCAGGGTCCGCTCAACTGGGACGCCGCCCGCCAGTTCGCCCACCTCGGGGCGACCGGCGGGAACACCGAGCACAACGTCGATCCGGCCATCCGGCTCGCGTACACCGAGCTGGCCCGGATCGCCGGACTCCACGTGAGCGACGTGATGGGTTCGGCGGCCCCGTTCCCTGACCCGAAGCTGCTCACGCCCGGTCAATGGGCGCAAGAGACGCTCGAGGCGTACCGCCCCCTGTTCACCGAGCTGGCGACCTCGCTCGGCGCCCCCGCCAAGCCCGAAACGGCCACGACCGACCCGATGGCTCAGATGATGGCCGGCATCAGCAAGATGCTCGCCCCGGCGATGCTCGGGATGGCGGTCGGCTCGATGGTCGGCAAGCTCGCCCAGCGGGCGTTCGGTCTGCACGACCTGCCGATCCCGCGCGACCAGCGCGAGGTCGTGTTGGTCGGCGACACGATCGACGCGTTCGCCGGCGCGTGGGAGATCCCGATCGACGAGATGCGGCTGTGGGTGATCGCCCACGAGTTGTGTGGGCATGCGCTGTTCTCGGTGCCCCACATCCGCGAACCGCTGACCGATCTGGTGCGTCGCCACGTCGGGGCGTTCCGGCCCGATCCCGAAGCCGTGGCCGACAAGCTCGCCCACGTCGAACTGTCCGACGACGACCCGTTCCAAGCGTTGCAGCAGGCGTTCGGTGATCCGGAGGTGCTGCTCGGTGCGGTGCGATCGCCCGACCAGCTGGCGCTCGAGCCGGCGCTCGACGCCGCGGTGGCGACGGTCGTCGGCTACACCGACTGGGTCGTCGACGCGGTCGCCGTACGGGTGATCGGAGGCGACGCGTTGCGGATCGCGGAAGCGGTCAGGCGTCGCCGGGTCGAGATCTCCCCCGACGACCTGTTCGTCGAGCGCCTGCTCGGCATCCGCCTCGGGTCCGAGCAGGTCAGCCGCGGCAAGGCGTTCGTGCAGGGTGTCGTCGACCGCGGCGGCGAGCACGCGCTCGCGCCACTCCTCGAGGTGCCGGGGTCGATGCCGACACCCAACGAGGTCGACGCCCCCGGTCTCTGGCTGGCCCGCGTCACCGGCGATTGATGGCCTGGCGCCGCGGGCGCCGCGCCCGCCCCGACGCCGCGACACCGTCGCGCCGTCGCATCGCCCGCCGGCTGCGGGCCGGGAGCTGAGCGAGGCGTCCGCGCGCCCCGGCCGAGTAGTTGACGAGCGCGACCGCGGTCATCAGCCCGACCAGCAGGTACCCCAATGATCCGGGGATCTCGATCACCACGGGCACCGTCGCGGCGATCACCCATCCGAACTGGAAACGCGTCTCGAACCGGGCGAACGCCTGGCCGTGGTTGGCGCTCGGCGCCTCGCGCTGCACGATGCTCTCGAACGCGAGCCGCCCGAGCGCGGCACCGAAGTTGACGACGACGGCGAGCACGATGCCGGCGAGCTTGCCCCCGACGATCGCACCGACGACACCCGCCACTGTCGGCAGCACCAGTGCAACAACGATCATGTTGTCCTCGTGCAGCGACGATCGCAGCCGCGGCCCGATGGCGTTGCCGATCATCGTGCCGAGCGACGACAGCCCGACGGCGAGGCCGAACCACCATGTGCCCGCATCCTGGGCACGGAACGAGAACGCGAGGTGGAACAGCACGAACCCGACGCAGCACCGCAGCAACAGCATCGCCACGGCGGCGAGCTGGAGACCCGACGACGACAGCTCGATGCGTTGGCGCTGCGTCGCCGGACCAGTGGCCACCACGTCACGTGGCAAGCGAGTCGCGGCGACGAGGGCGATGACGAAGAGGGCTGCGCCGTACCCCAACGTCGCCGCGCTGCCGAACGCGACCTGCAACAGCGCGGCCGGAAGCACGGCGGCCACACCCGAGACGCCGGCGATCAGCCCGAGCTTCGAGTTCGCTTCGACGAGCTCGGTCTCGGTGCGCACCACGCTCGGCACGAGCGCCGACTTCGACACGCTGTACGTCTTCTGCAAGACGAGCGCCGCGAACACCAGCGGGAACAACGCCAGGTCGTCGGTGAACCGCATCATCAACAGCTGCAACACGATGCGCGCCGCGGCGACCGCCTGCACCACGAAGCGGCGGCCACCGCGGATGCGATCGATGACGGGTCCGATCAGCGGCGCGATGAGCAGGAACGGGGCGAAGCTGACGACGAGGAACAGCAGCACCTTGCCGCGGGCGGCGCTCGGATCGACGTCGAAGAAGAACGAGTCGGCGAGCGCGACGACCATCGACGCCTCACCGCCCATCATCGCCGCGTGCGTGAACGCGAGCCGGCGGAACCTCGAAGCCGGTCGATCGTTCGGGCCCACGAGCCCCGATGCTACGAGCGCTCGTACTTGTAGCCGAGACCGCGGATCGTGACAATGCGCGTCGGCGATGCCGGATCGGCCTCGACCTTGCCCCGCAGGCGCTTGATGTGGACGTCGAGCGTCTTGGTGTCGCCCACGTAGTCGCTCCCCCACACGCGGTCGATCAGCGTCTCGCGGGGCAGCACCCGCCCGGCGTTGGCGAGCAGCAGGTGTAGTAACTCGAACTCCTTGAGCGGCATCGTGACGCGACCGCCCGCGACGAACACCGAGTGCTCGTCGGGATCGAGCACAACATCACCGACCTGGATCGCGGCGAGGGACAGGTCGGCTGCGGTGCGCTCCGTGGGCGATCGTCGCATCACGGCCCGCATCCGGGCGATGAGCTCGCGAACACGATAGGGCTTGGTGACATAGTCGTCGGCCCCGACCTCGAGCCCCACGACCGTGTCGATCTCGCCACCCTTGGCGGTGACCATGATGATCGGAACCTGGCTGCGCAGCCGGATCTGGCGGCACACGTCGATCCCGCTGATGCGCGGCAGCATCACGTCGATCAGCACGACATCGGGTTGCACGAGATCGAACTTCTCGAGCGCCTCGACGCCATCCATCGCCACCTCGACGACGAAGCCCTCGCGCGTGAGGCCGATCTGGAGGGCCTCGACGAAGCTTGCCTCGTCTTCGACGACGAGCACGGTCGATCGGTTCATTTCGCTCCTCGGTCGACACTCGTGGATGCCCCGCCAGCCTTCGTGGACGTACCACTGGACGGATGCTCACCGGCGGCAGTGGTCGGGATGCGCAGCACGAACGTGCTGCCCTCGCCTTCACGCGACGACACCTGCACGTCGCCGCCGTGGTTGGTCGCGACGTGGCGCACGATCGACAGGCCGAGGCCCGTCCCGCCGGTGTCGCGGCCGCGCGCCTTGTCGACGCGGTAGAAACGCTCGAAGATCCGGTCGAGGTCGCGGCTCGGGATGCCAGCGCCCTGGTCGGTGACCATGAACTCGATCCACGGCCCGACGACGCGCGACCTGATCTGGACGAGTCCACCGACCTCGCTGTACTTGACCGCGTTCTCGACCAGGTTGCCGACCGCCGACACGAGCTGGCGCTGGTCGCCGGTCACGGAGACCGACTGATCGCGCTCGAGCCAGTCGATCGTGATCTCCCGCAGCCGGGCGATCTCGGCGACGCGTTCGATCGCGGCGCGGATGATGTCGCCGGTGTCGACTCCGTCCCGGAGGTGCTCGCCACCGAGCTCGATCCGCGACAGCTCCATCAGGTCGTCGATCGTACGGGCGGCGCGGTGCGCCTCCTCGAGCATCCGGTCGGCGATCCGACGGACCGTCGCCGGGTCGTCCTCGTCGGCGAGCGTCTCGGCGAGCACGGCGAGCGCGCCGACGGGCGTCTTGAGCTCGTGGCTGATGTTGGCCACGAAATCGGTGCGGACCGCGTCGATCCGACGCCGCTCGCTGATGTCCTCGATGAACGCGTACGCACCGCCACTCGAGACGGGCGCGGCGGTGATGAACACGATGCTCTTGGGCGGGCCGAAGAGCTCGATGGTCTCCTCGGTTCTGGTCCCGCTCCCGGCCCGTCGGAGGTGCCGCTCGATCGCTTCGTCGACGAGCACCCCGGCGTGCGTGCCGCTGAGCACCCGCGCCGCCGGGTTGCGGTAGACGACGGTGCCCGTGCTGTCGCTGACGATCACGCCGATGCGCGACCCCTCGACGACCTCGACCATCGGTGTGACCTCGTCGGACTCTGACGAGGTGGGCGGTTCCGACCGCTCGCGTTCGCGGGAGACGAACCAGGTGCGCATGACGCCAAGAGCGAAGCCGACCAAGATCGAGACGATCCCGACGACGACGTACAAGCTCAAGCCCCCATCGTCAGGCCTGCGCCGGGTCGGCGTCGACTTCGACGGCTGGCTCGTC
>DASUEW010000855.1:0-3303 GCA_036274875.1 Ilumatobacteraceae bacterium | reverse complement strand
CGACGTGTTCGTCACGACGGACTCGCCGCTGAACCCGACGTTGGGGATGTGGTAGCAGCCGGTGGCCATCCGCATCGTCATCGTGTGCAGGATCGCCCCCGTCAACGGGAAGGCGCCGGCGTCTTGCACGACGTCGAGTTGGTAGGCGGTGACGTGGCCGTCGCGGGTACCGCCGATGCGCGCGTGCTGCACCTGGCTGCGCCCGTGCGGCATCGCCATCATGTTCTCGGAGCGGGTTTCCGTCCAGCGCACGGGCCGACCGACCGATCTGGCGTAGAAGCCGAGCGCCAACTCCTCGGGATAGGTCCGCGACTTGGCTCCGAAACCGCCACCGACGTCGGGCGTGATGACGCGCACCTGCGATTTCTCCAGGCCGTAGGCGGCGGCGAGCGAGTCGCGGGTCAGGTGCGGACCCTGGCAGGCGGCGTAGTGCACGAGGCGTCCATCGTCGGTCCAGTAGGCGGCGCCGGAGCGGGTCTCGATGGGCGCCGCCGTGAGCCGCTGGTTGACGATCCGGGCCTCGACGACCACTTCGCAGTCGCCGAAGTCGGCGGGCGACGGCGTCGAGACGCGATGGACGACATTCGTACCGGCACCCGGGTGGAGGAGCACCTCGTCGCGTCGCGACTCCTCGGGATCGACCACGACCGGCAGCAGGTCGTAGTCGACGTACACGAGGTCGGCGGCGTCCATCCCGACGGCGCGGTTCTCCGACACGATCGCGACGACGGGCTGGCCGACGTAGTGGACGCGCTCCGCGGCCACGAACGGTCGCCGCATCGCATCGTGGAACAGCGGGTTGACGTGGCCGGCGCGGCCGATGCCGGCCGCCACGTCGGCGCCGGTGAAGATCGCCACGACTCCTGGCAGCGCCTGGGCGTCGGTGGTGTCGATCGCGCCGATCATCGCGTGGGCGACGGGCGACCTGACGTACGTGAGAAAGAGCGCGTGGGCGATCTCGACGTCTTCGACGTACATGCCGCCGACGGTGAGCAGACGCGGGTCCTCCACTCGCAGGACCCGGTTGCCCAGAATGCTGCCCATCCTTCCTCGCTTCCTTGGGGCCGTTACCGCCTGCGGCTCGCGGCTTCGGGTCCGCACGATAGGTGACGACAACCTTGCGTGAGGGTGCCGGGCCCCGCAGGTGCCGGTCGTTCCCGAATGCGGAACATCGGTCGCGTCGACGGCCAGCGCGTGAGCGATGATGTCGCCGTGCCAGCATCCGACCCGATCACACTCACCGACGAACTGAAGGCCAAGCTCAACGCCGTGTCGACGGCCACGCTGACGGGGCAGCTCCAACAACGCGGCATCCGGTCGACGTTCCTCAGCGGACTGCGACCCATCAAGGAGGGCCAGCGAATGGTCGGGATCGCCCACACCCTTCGCTACGTACCGATGCGGGAGGACCTCCGGTCGACCCTGGGCGCCGGCCAGAACGCACAGCGGCGGGCGATCGAGAGCCTCCAGCACGACGAGGTGCTCGTGATCGAGGCGCGCGGGGAACACGACGCGGGGACGATCGGTGACATCTTCGCGATGCGGGCCCTGCGCCTCGGCGCCGCCGGCGTGATCACCGACGGGGCGCTGCGTGACACGCCGGCGATCCGTCGCCTCGACATCCCCGTCTACCACGGGTCGTCGCACGCGGCGACGCTGTCGCGGCTCCACGTGCCCCTCGACCACCAGATCCCGATCGCGTGCGCCGGCGTCACGGTGATGCCTGGCGACGTCATCGTCGGCGACGAGGAGGGCGCAGTCGTGATCCCCGCCGCTCTCGTCGAGGAGGTGGCAGCCGACGCGTACCAGCAAGAGTTGGAGGAGGAGTGGGCGTTCGAGGTGGTCGCGGCCGGGGACAGCACGACCGGCGCCTTTCCGCTGTCGGAGAAGCGGCGCCCGGAGTTCGAGGCGTGGCTTGCGCTGCGCCAACAGTCCGGCGAGAAGCAGCAGGGGGCCTGACGTGACGCGTCGCTCGATCAACGTCGATTCGTTCCGCCACAGCAATCCGATCCCCGCTGCCTCCCGGATCGGACCGTTCATCGCCTCGAGCGTCATCGTGGGCCGCGATCCCGGCGAGGACAGGATTCCCGACGACGTCGACGCCCAACTCGCCAACCTGTTCCACCACGTCGGCCAGATGCTCGAAGCGGCCGGGGCCGAGTGGCGCCATGTCGTGAAGATGACGTTCTACGTGCCCGATCTGTCGTACCGCAACGCGATCAACACGCCGTGGAAACAGCACTTCCCCGACCTCGACTCACTCCCGGCTCGCCACACCCAGTTGGCGGCCGGGACGTCGATCGTGCAATGCGACTTCCTCGCCTACGTCGACGATTGAGCGCGGTCGGATGCGTGCGATCCACTCGCCGACTCATTCGGCGGTGAACGTCACCTCGCCGAGCTGATCGAACAGCGCCACGACGCTGTCGCCCGGCTTGAACGGGATCGCCTTGATGAACGAACCGGACAGGATGACGTGGCCGGGCTCCGGTGTGACGCCGTACTCGTGGAGCTTGTTGGCGAGCCACGCCACGGCGTTGATCGGGTTGCCCATCACGGCCGAGGCGACGCCGCTCTCCTCGATCGTGCCGTTGATCGACAGCGATGCGCCGATGCGCCGGATGTCGAGGTCGGTCAGCTTGGCGGGCCGCCCGCCGAGCACGACCAAGCCGCACGCCGCGGCGTCGCTGATCGAGTCGACGAGCGTGTTGGTGCCACGCGCCGGACCCTGGCGCAGATCGACGATCTCGATCGACGGGAGGATGAAGTCGGTCGCCCGGATGACGTCGGCGGCGTTCACACCGGGTCCGCGCAACGGCTCCTTGAGCACGAACGAGATCTCGACCTCGACGAGGGGGCGGTTCATCCGGCTGCGCGGCACCGTCGAGCCCTCGAGCACGAACCAGTCGTCGAACAACGTGCCGTAGTCGGGCTCGGTGGCCCCGGTGAGCGAGCGCATCGCCTTCGACGTCAGCCCGATCTTGTGTCCCTTCACCTGACGTCCGGCGGCGAGCTTCAAGTCGGTGACGGCCTGTGAGATCCGGTACGCATCGGCGATGTCGGCATCCGGATAGGTGATCGAGACCGGTTCGATCGGCACGTTCGTCAGCTCGGCGTTGAACAACGCCTCGGCGGTGGTCGCGACCTGGCCGTCAGTGAGCACGGCAGCGAACGTACTCCTACTCCTGCGACGGGGGACCTGTCGGCGTGCGTGACCAGCGAACGCGAACGGGACACCGTCGCCACGGCTCTGCGACACTCCGGCATGGAAATTGCCGTTGACCGGGCGATCATCTTCGCCGA
>DASUEW010000854.1:0-6415 GCA_036274875.1 Ilumatobacteraceae bacterium | reverse complement strand
GGCCAGCGCACGATCACCGGGATCGTCGCCGATCAGCTGCTCGGTCGTCCCGACCTGTTCGGCAAAGTGGCGACCCGCGCCGCGCCCGTGATCAACTGGGTGGTCGGTGCCGAGTCAGGCACGATGCGTCGGAGGGTGCTGGCACGGGCCACCGGCATCACGGCGCAACGACGGTTGGCGCCGTACGCCCGGCGGCGGTTCTCGAGCACACTCCGGACGCGACGCCGGATGGACGATCCCACCGCGGATCGCCGCGTCACGGTGTTCCCGACGTGTCTCGTCGAGTACCGCCGGCCGGAGGTCGGCCGCGCCCTCGTCGACGTCTACGCGCGCAGTGGCATCGCGTGCGACATCGCCGGCGTGGGTTGCTGCGGCGCGTCGTGGCTGACGGCCGGCGACATTCGGCGGTTCGCCGCGGTGGCAACGCGCAATGTCGCGACGCTCGCCAACGCGATACGCGCGGGAACCGACGTCGTCGTCGCCCAGCCGACGTGCCATGCGGTGATCACGACCGACTACCGCGACCACGTCGGAGGCAGCGACGCCGAGCTGGTGGCCACCCGGACGTTCGACGCCGTGCAATACCTCGCCGATCACTCGGGCGACCGACACGTCATCGACACCACCCTCGACACGCGGTTCATCGGTGGCGGGCCGACTCGTATCGTCCACCACGAACCCTGCGACGGCCTCGACGAGGATCCCTCCGCAGCCCGCCGGCTACTCGAGCGAACCGGCGCAACGGTGACGGAGCTGCGCCGGTGCACGGGGGTCGACGGGAGATGGGGGCTGCGCACTGTCAACGCGCGGATCGGCACGGCCACCGCCCACGAGCTCGGCACGGAGATCCAACGGTCCGGGGCCGACGTGATCACGGGGAGTTGCATCCTCACCAACATCGCCGTCGAGGACCAGACCGGGCGGACGGTTGTCCACCCCCTCGAGTTCATCGCGAGCACGCTCGATGCGGCCCCTCGGGCGACGCCCCGGATCCCGCTGCGGGCGAGGCTGCGCAGGTGACGACCGATGAGCAGACCGATGAGACGGTTCCGGGATGCGCATCTCACGACGAATGTCGTCCGAAATTCCTCTGGCGCAGACGGTTCGGGCGGTTCTAGTGTCGGTCGCCTGACGAGAACACGCACTGGGGGACACACCGAGGTGTCAGCGCACGAACTCGAATGGCGCATGCTTGGCGCATGCCGAGGGCTGGAACCTGCGATCTTCTATCCCGAAGACGAGGAGGCAGCCGAGGTGGCGAAGGAGGTGTGCGAACTGTGCGGCGTCCGTGCCGCTTGTCTCGAATACGCCCTGTCCAACCGGGAGAAGGCGGGCGTGTGGGGCGGCGCCACCGAACGCGAGCGACGGCGCATCATCCGCCAACGCCGTCGCACTGCCTGACCTCTTCGGCCTAGCCTCGCTCCCAGTGACGGCGATCGACGACTTCGGGGGGTGGCCCGCGCTCTTGACGATGCTGCTCGACCGCAACCACCTGACGCACGACCAGGCACGCGCCGCGATGTCGACGATCCTCGGTGGCGACGCGACCCCGGCGCAGTTGATCGGATTCGTCGTCGCCCTGCGCTCGAAGGGCGAGAGCGCGGAAGAGCTGTCCGGGTTGCTCGATGCCGTGCTCGAGGCCGCCGAGCTCGTGCCGCTGTCCGAAGAGTTGCGGTCCTCGGCGATCGACATCGTCGGCACCGGGGGCGACGGTTCGCACTCGATCAACGTGAGCACGATGGCGGCGATCGTGGTCGCCGGCGCCGGGGTGCCCGTGTGCAAGCACGGTGCCCGCGCCGCGTCGTCGAAGTGCGGCACGGCCGACGTGCTCGAAGCACTCGGAGTCGTCGTCGAGCTGACGCCGAACGGGGTGCTCCACTGCGTCGAACGGGCCGGGATCGGCTTCTGCCTCGCTCCCCGGTTCCACCCCGCGTTCCGCTTCGCGGCTCCCTCACGCCGCGAGATCGGCATCCCGACCGTGTTCAACCTGCTCGGCCCGATGGCGAACCCCGGCCGCGTCAGGCGTCAGCTGATCGGTGTCGCGAACCCGGCCTACGCCGAACGGATGCTGGAGTCGTTGCGCCACCATGGCTCGACCGATGCCTGGGTCGTGCACGGCGACGGACTCGATGAGCTGAGCACCACCGGGCCGTCGTCGGTGCTCGCGCTGCGTGATGGCGAGGTCGAACACTTCGAGGTCGACGCCACGTCGATCGGCATGCGCCTGGCCGCCAGGGGCGACTTCGCGGGTGGCGAGCCACACGAGAACGCGGCGGCGGTGCGTCGCGTGCTCGACGGCGAGCGCGGCCCGCACCGTGACATCGTCGTGCTCAACGCGGCCGCGGCCCTGATCGTCGCCGGGCGCGCCGAATCACTGGCGGCCGGTGCCGAGACGGCGGCGGCGACCATCGACTCCGGTCGCGCGTCCGCGACGCTCGACGCCTTCGTACGTGAGTCGCATGCCGCCGCCGATGCCACGAGCTGAAGGGTGAGCGCGATCGCGACGTCGTTGTCAGGCTCACTCGCGGGTCCGTTCGTCGTTCGCGTGCCGGCCTCGTCGGCAAACCTCGGCCCCGGTTTCGACACGCTCGGCATGGCGCTCACGCTGTACGCCGAGGTAGGGATCGGCGACGGTCCAGCGGGCGCATCGCCCGTCGACCGTCATCACCCTGCCGCGATCGCGTTCGCCCGGTTGGGGGGCACCGGCACGCCGTGGGTTCGCTCGCCGATCCCGATGGGCCGCGGGCTCGGCTACAGCGGCGCCGTCCGGGTCGGGGGCGCGGTGGCGGCGGTCGTGCAGCGGCTCGGACCGGGGTGGCGAACGGCCGCCGGCGCCGTGGACGAGATCTTCGCCGCCACGGCCGAGCTCGAAGGCCACGCGGACAACGCCGCCGCGTCGCTGCTCGGTGGTGTGGTGGCGACGGCGGCCGGCCGGGCGATCAAGGTGCCGCTCGGCTTCGAGCCGGCGGTCGTGGTCTGGATCCCCGCCGTCACCACGTCTACCGATCGCTCCCGCAGTCAGATGCCTTCGATGGTGTCGCTCGAAGACGCCGTGCACAACATCGGCCACGTGGCGATGCTCGTGGCGGCGCTGGCGTCGGGTGACACGGGCGCGCTGCGCGACGCGACGAGTGACCGCTTGCATCAAGAGCTGCGCTTCGCCGAGGCGCCGATGTCGCGGCTGGCGCTCGCCGCCGGACTCGAGCACGGGGCGTGGTGTGGATGGCTGAGCGGGAGTGGGCCGACGATCGCGATGCTGTGCGAGACGGACGCGGCCGCCGGGTTGGCGGCGTCGCTCCCCGACGATGGCCACACGAAGGTGTTGCGGATCGACCACGACGGTGCCGTGGCCTCGTTCATAGCGGCGTCGAGCTGACGTCGATCGGGAACGTCCAGCTGCCGGTGCAGGCGACGATGTCGACCTCGCCGGCGAGCTTGTCGAAGTGGCGGGCGAGGCAGAGCGCCTCGTCGATCTGCTGCCGGCCGAGGGGGCGATCGGACTCGACCGCGGCGGGCGCGGCGACCGGGAGCGACTGCCCCGCCGAGCCGGCGACGACGACGTCGATCAGGCGCGCCCGGTCGACGATCCAGGTGACGTCGCCCCGACGGACCTCGCATCGCTGGGCCTTGCGCAGCGCCGCGACGAGCCGATGTCGGCGCAGCGCGCCGTGCAGGGCGGAGAGGCGGTCGCGAACGTTGGCGGCTTCCTCGAATCGCTGCTGGGCGGCAAGCCGTGACATCTTGGCGGCGAGCGCCTCGTCGATGACCGACGGATCACCCGTCAGCGCGTTGGCCGCGGTTCGCACCGCGCTGTCGTACGACGCGCTGTCGGCAAAGCCAGCACATGGGCACTGGGCGACACCGAGCTGGGCAGCGCCGCATGGCACGGCGCCGGCCGAGGGCACATGTGAGCGGCCGAGCCGGATCGAGCAGCGCCGCAGCGGCAACGCCGAGATGAGTGCGTCGATGACGAGCTGCGCCATCGTGCGTGACGGCAATGGCCCGAGATGGATTCCCGTGCGGGATGGTTCGCGGACCACGGCCAGACGCGGCCACGCGGCGTCGGTGTCGAGCCGGACGTAGCAGTACTTGTCGGCCCGCGTGCCGGCGCGGTTGTAGCGGGGGAGAGCGCTGGCGATCAGCCGGCTCTCGACGACCGCGGCCGACAGCGGATCCGGCAGGTCGAGGTGCCTGACGGTCTGCGTCTCGCGCAGCATCGGCCCGATCTTGCGACGATCGTCACTTCCGAAGTAGCTCCGCACCCGCTGGCGGAGGTTGGTTGCCTTGCCCACGTACAGCACCTCGTCGCGATGGCCGCAGAACAGGTACACGCCGGGGGTGCGGGGGAGGTGGGCGGTCAGCTTCAACTTGCCCGACTGCGGGTGGCCGGCCAGCTTGGCCAGTGCCACGAGGTCGTCGAGACCGAGCACGCCGAGGCCGGCCGCGCGCTCGATGAGCAGGTGGAGGAGGTCGGTCGTGGCGAGCGCGTCGTCGAGCGCCCGGTGGGTCGGGCGGTGGTCGAGGCGGAAGCGGCTCGCCAGCGTGCCCAGCCGACAGTCGGGCACCTCGTCGCGCACGAGCCGGCGGGCGAGCGCCGCGGTGTCGACCACGACGGGAGCGATCGTCGATCGGCCGTCACGTTCGAGTGCCGTCCGTAGGAACGCCAGGTCGAACGCGACGTTGTGCCCGACGAACACCGCGTCACCGATGAAGTCGACGAGCGAGCCGAGCACGGCGCCGATGTGCGGGGCCGGGTAGACGAGCGCATCGGTGAGCCCGGTGAGCACGCTGATCCGGGGTGGGATCGCGCGGCCAGGATTGACGAGGGTCTGGAACGTCGCCAGGCACTCGCCGCCGCGGACCTTGACGGCGCCGATCTCGGTGATCATGTCGTTGTTCCGATCGCCGCCGGTGGTCTCGAGGTCCAGCACGCAGAACGTCGTGTCGGCGAGCGGGACGCCCAGATCGTCGAAGCTGCGCTGTCCCAACATCGCGGCGACCGCCATGGGGCGCCATGGAAGCACGAACATACGTTCGCGTCAAGAACAACTGTTCGGAACGGGGGGCGGCCCGACCGCTACGATCTTCACCATGGACGGCATCGAGCGCGGCGACACGGCGGCGACGCCCAGTGCGCTCGAGCACCGTCACCTGCGCCGGGCGCTGGAGTTCGCGGTCGTGATGGCCCAGGAGGGCCAGAAGCTGCGGCCGCCGATCAAATACCCGGCAACCCTCAAGCCGTACATGAAGATGTCCCGGCTGCCGATGTCCGCGCTCGGCCCGGTTCGTCGCATTGTGGAGGCCGACGACGTGTTCCGCAAGCGGATCGCGGCAGGGGCGCTCCCCGAGCTCGTCGACCCGATCGGAATCCTGTGGCTCCAGCGGCCCGAGGGCTGGGCCGAACGTGTCGCCGGGCTGCTCGATGACGCAGCGGACGAGGCGGCTCGTGCCGATGCGGCCGCGGAGCTGCACCGCGAGGCTCGCAAGCGGGAGGCGGCGGAACAGGTGGCGGCACGGTCGCGCGTCGAGGTGCTCTCGCTGAAGGAGCGGGTGGCGTCGCTGCTCGGCGACATCGACCAGCTCCGCGCCGACCTGATCAAGGCCAACGACACCATCGAAGAGACGAAGGCAGAGTTGATCGACGCTCGCAACGAGGCGCGCCACGCCAACGATCGGGTGGCGGCAGCCGCGTCCAAGCTCGAGCGGGCCGAATCCGAACGGGCGGCCGCCGTCTCCGCCAGGCAGTCGGCAGAGGGCGTACGCGACTCCGTGATCGCCGATCGGGCGGCAGCGGTCGTCGAAGCCGCCGAACTGGCAGGTCTGGCCGCGATTGCCCAGGAGCTCGCCGAGCGCCTTGCGGCGCTGAACAGCCAGCCGTCCGATCGCAAGCGTCCGACAGAGGCGTCTCGCCGGCGCGCGCTGCCACTCCCCGGCGGAGTCGCCGGCGACTCCGACGCGGCGACCGAGTACCTGGTGCGCTCCGGCGCCTCCGTGCTCATCGACGGCTACAACGTGGCCAAGCTCGGTTGGCCGACGCTCGAGCTCGAGATGCAGCGCCAGGTCTTGCTCGACACCGTCGAGAACGTTGCCCGCAGGTACGGCTCCGATCTCACCGTGGTGTTCGACGGTGCCGGCGTGATCGGAGCATCGTCGGACCAGCGGCGCCTGGTGCGCGTCGTGTACTCGCCCGAAGGTGTGATCGCTGACGACGTCATCCGTTCCGAGGTCGCCCGTCTGCCGGCGACCCGCCATGTCGTCGTCGTCACCAACGACCGAGCCGTCGTCACCGACGTGCGAGGGCTGGGTGCCAACACGGTGTCGAGCGATCGCTTCCTCGCCCTCGCCAAGCGCTGAGAACGGTCTGCCTCGGGGCCACCTGAGTGCAGGCAGTCCAACGGAAGCGAGCGCATAGTCC
>DASUEW010000853.1:0-5140 GCA_036274875.1 Ilumatobacteraceae bacterium | reverse complement strand
GTGGGGCGCGGACATCGTCGTGCATTCGGCGACCAAGTTCATCGGCGGGCACGGCACCGCCATCGGTGGGGTCATCGTGGACGGGGGCAAGTTCGATTTCGGGGCCTCGGGCCGCTTCCCCGGCTTCACCGAACCCGACCCCTCTTACCACGGGCTCACCTACTGGCCCATGCTCGGGCCCGGCTCCTACATCGTCAAGGCCCGCCTCCAGTACCTGCGGGACTTCGGCGGCTCCACGTCGCCGTTCAACTCGTTCCTGTTCATCCAGGGCCTCGAGACGCTGAGCCTGCGGATGGAGCGCCACTTCGAGAACACGGAGCGAGTGGCTGCTCACCTCGACGGCCACGACCAGGTGCTCGCGCTGCGTTGGGCGGGGCTTCCGTCGAGCCCGTGGCACGAGCGTGCGAAGCGGTACGGGGGCGGCAAGGGCTACGGATCGGTCCTGGCATTCGAGATCGAAGGTGGTCTCGAGGCAGGCAAGCGGTTCGTCAACGCCTTGAAGCTGCACAGCCACGTCGCCAACATCGGTGACGCTCGCAGCCTGGTGATCCACCCTGCCAGCACGACCCACAGCCAACTGACGCCGGAGGAGCAGGCCCTTTCCGACGTCACCCCAGGCCTGGTGCGGTTGAGCGTCGGGCTCGAGACGATCGACGACATCCTCGCCGACATCGACATCGGGTTCGCTGCCGCTCGCGGCTGAGGTTCGAATCGACTCACGGCGTCGTCGACCTGCCGCCGACCGGCGCCGACCAGCTACTAGGTTCGGCCCCGATCGTCGGATGAAGCTCGTCTTGTTGCCGTGTATCGCGATTGCTGTGCTGGTCGCCGGTTGCGGCGACGACGACGGCGATGCATCGCCCGGCGCGTCCATGCGAGTCGGCGTTCCGGCGGTCGAGGCATCGATCACGCTGCCGGCAAGCGTCCCCGTCGCGTCGGCGCCGGCGAACGGGATGCCGTCTGATGCGCCAGCGGTCGGGTCCGAGTACGCGGAGTCCGCCGACACGACCACGGCACCTGCATACGTCGACGTCGACGTCGGCCCCGGTCTCGGTACCGACGGGTTCGTGGGCGCCCGCGAGGACGTGCAGCTCGACCGCTGCGAGCTCGACGGCGACCACTGGGTCGCCGCGGGACGCGTGACCAACTCGTCGGGCGCCGGCGCCGCCTACCGGGTCTACGTCGCGTTCAACCCCCCGTATTCGACCGCCGCGCGAGGTCTCGTGCAGGTCGACCTCCTCATCCCCGACGCTGAGACCCAACCGTGGGAGGCCATTGCCTGGATCACCGATCCCGGGCTCGAATGCGTCCTGCGCGTCGAGCGCATCTCCGGCTGAAAAATCCCCGAACTGTCTGCTTCAAAATGCAGCCACGGGCAATCTGAAGCAGACAGAACCGGGGGGTGGGCCCGGTTCACACGTCAGGGGTCGTCGGTGTCCTCGTCGCGCTGGGTGCGCAGGAAGCGCTCGAACTCGGCTCCGAGGTCGTCGGCCGACGGGATCGCTTCCTCGGCGCGCCGGTCGTAGTCCTGCTCGAGCATCCGCACGTAGATGCCGAGTTGCGGATCGCCTTCGACGACTTCGTCGTGGAGCTGACGCCAGCGAGCGATGTCGTCGCGATGGTCGACGGAGACCGGCATCCCGACCACATGGCCGATGTGCGTCTGGAGCACGGCGACCGCGGTCGGGTGCTCGGCGTTGACGAGGTAGTGCGGGATGCCGACGCGGAGCGAGATCGAAGGGATGCCGATGCGCTCGAGCTCGGCGTGCAGCACACCGATGAGTCCGGTCACTCCCTGATACGAGGGCGCGGCGAGGCCAAGCCGTTGCCCGAGCTCACGGTTGGCGGTGCTGCCGGTCACGGTCGGCATGCGCGTGTGGGGGAGTGCTTCGGCCGACGACCCGACCGTCAGCACTGCTTCACAGCCCAGTCGCCGGGTGACCTCGATCACGCACTGGGTGTAGGTGGCCCAATGCAGGTGAGGCTCGGTCCCGATGACCAGCACGAGATCGTGAGGTCCGACACCGCGCACGACGTCGAACCGGCCGTCGGGCCAGCGGATGGCGCGCAGCTCACCCTCGTCGATCTCGACCATCGGCCGCTCCTGCGTGAAGTCGAAGAACGGGTCGGGGTCGATCTCACCGACCGTGATGGCGTCGGTCGAGACGAGGCCGGCAACGGCCGTGGTGGCGGCGGACGCCATGTCGAAGAGCCCGTGGAGGGCGACGATCATCACCGGCGCCCGCAGCGGTGCGAGACCCTCGGTCTGCAGCGTGAGCACGTCGTCGACGACCACGGTTGCGCTCCTCAATGCCCGATCGAGCCGACGACGTGATCGACGCATTCCGTGAGCGCCGCGACGTCGGACGGTTCGATCGCCGGGAACATGCCGATCCGGAGCTGGTTGCGACCGAGCTTGCGGTAGCTGTCGGTGTCGACGATGCCGTTGGCGCGTAGGGCGGCGTTGACGTCGCCGACATCGATCGAGGGGTCGAGATCGATGGTGCCCACGACGGCCGATCGCTTCGCCGGGTCGGCGACGAACGGCGTCGCCCACTCACGGGCCTCGGCCCACGAGTACAGCGTCGCGGCCGATGTGCGGCTGCGCTCGATGCACCAGTCGAGCCCACCGTTGTCGAGCATCCAGCGGATCTGGTCGTCGACGAGGATCAGGGTGGCGACGGCCGGGGTGTTGTAGGTCTGGTCGGAGCGGCTGTTGGTGAGCGCGATGCCGAGATCGAGCGAGGCCGGCCGCCACCGGTCGCTCGCCGCGATGCGTTCGATCCGGTCGAGCGCGGCGGGAGAGCACGCTGCGATCCAGAGCCCACCGTCGGCCGCGAAGCACTTCTGAGGGGCGAAGTAGTAGACGTCGACATCCTCGGGGTTCCACGGCAGTCCGCCGGCGGCCGACGTCGCGTCGACCGCCACGAGCGCGCCGGCGGTCCCCGGCGGACGCCGCAGCGTCATCGCCACGCCGGTCGACGTCTCGTTGTGAGTCAGCGCGTAGAGGTCGACCTCGGCGTCGGCGAACGGCTCGGGATGATCTCCGGGCGCGCACTCGACCACGACCGGTTCCTTCAGGTGCGGGGCGGTGGTCGACGCCTCGGCGAACTTCGACGAGAACTCGCCGAACACGAGGTGCTCGCTGCGCTGGTCGATCAGCCCGAACGTGGCGACGTCCCAGAAGACGGTGGTGCCGCCGTTGCCGAGCACGATCTCCCAACCGTCCGGCAGGGCGAACAGCTCCGCGAGGCCGGCCCGGATCTGCCCGACCAGCCGCTTGACCGGTGGCTTGCGATGCGAGGTGCCCAGCAGACGACGACCGCCGGCGACGATCGCGTCGATCTGCTCCGACCGCACCTTCGACGGACCGCATCCGAACCGACCGTCGCCCGGCAACAGATCCGCGGGGATGACGATGGCGCTCGGCTCCACCCCGCCAGCATGCCAGCTCGACAAGGAACTTCTGGCGTGGGCGACGCGGGTTTCTGGCACGATTGGTGCCCGTGAACCGCACCTCCCGCCGACTTGCCGCGATCGCTCCGTCCGCCACCCTCGCCGTCGACTCCAAGGCCAAGGCGCTCCAGGCAGCCGGCGAGAACGTCATCGGATTCGGGGCCGGCGAGCCGGACTTCCCGACGCCCGACCACATCGTCGAGGCCGCCGTCGCCGCCTGCCGCGACCCGAAGAACCACAAGTACACACCTGCTGGCGGGCTCCCGGAGCTGAAGGAGGCGATCGCCGTAAAGACGTTGCGCGACAGCGGTTACCAGGTCAAGGGCAGCCAGGTGCTCGTCACCAACGGCGGGAAGCACGCGGTGTTCACGGCGTTCGCGGTGTTGTGCGATCCGGGCGACGAGGTGATCTGCCCGGCCCCGTACTGGACGACCTACCCCGAGGCCATCACGCTCGCCGGTGGCACACCGGTGGTGATCGAGACCGCCGACGAGACCGGTTTCAAGGTCACCATCGATCAGCTCGACGCGGCCCGCACCGACCGCACGAAGGTCCTGCTGTTCGTGAGCCCCGACAACCCGTCGGGCTCGGTCTACACGCCGGCCGAGGTCGCGGCGATCGGACGATGGGCGGTCGAGCACGGCGTGTGGGTGGTCACCGACGAGATCTACGAGCACCTGACGTACGGCCCGCACGAGTTCAGCTCGATGCCGACTCTCGTGCCCGACATCGCCGAGCAGTGCATCGTCGTCAACGGCGTGGCCAAGACCTACGCGATGACCGGCTGGCGCGTGGGCTGGATGATCGGGCCGGACGACGTCATGAAGGCGGCGAACAACTTCCAGAGCCACGCCACGTCGAACGTCGCCAACGTTTCGCAGCGTGCCGCGCTCGCCGCCGTGTCCGGCGGTCTCGACGATGTGGCCATGATGCGTGCCGCGTTCGAACGGCGGGGCTCGATCATGCACAAGATGCTGTCGGAGATCCCAGGGGTCACGTGCATCGAACCGCAGGGCGCGTTCTACTGCTTCCCCAACGTGTCCGGGTTGCTCGGCCGCCCTCTCGGCGGGGCGAACGCTCGGACGACGCTCGAGCTCGCCGACCTCGTGCTCGAGCAGATCAAGGTGGCGTTCGTACCAGGGGAGGCGTTCGGCGCGCCCGGCTACGCGCGCTTGTCGTTCGCCCTCGGCGACGACGACCTGGTCGAAGGCATCACCCGCCTCGCCGACCTCGTCACCAGCTGACGTCCCCAAACCCTCCGTTCTGTCTGCTTCAGATGAACCGGGGGCGCGGTCTGAAGCAGACAGTTCGGGCATGGAGCCCGGTACGGTGGATCGGTGAGACGGGACTGGTGGCTGTTCGTCGTGGTCGCGACCCTGCTCACCGGTGCCGTCACGGTCTCGCGGGCCGAACCGGCCACGGCAGCCGGGGGTTGCGCACCGTCGGCGAGTAGTGCCGGCGAGTTGAACCAGTGGTTCGCGTCGCCCGGCCTCGGCGCCATGGCCGGGCAAGAGGGCTATGGCGGCGGCGACTACCCGCACGCGTACGCGTTGCCCGACGGCAGAGTGCTCTGGCTCTTCCAGGACCTCCACTTCAGCAACGACGAGACACTTGGGGCCACCGAAGCTGCGCACAACGCCGGGCTCGTCCAGTCGGGCGGATGCTTCACGATCCTCGGGAGTCG
>DASUEW010000852.1:0-2070 GCA_036274875.1 Ilumatobacteraceae bacterium | reverse complement strand
GCGAGTCCGTCGCCGGCAACCTCGTGGCCAACTGCGGCTTCGAGGCATACACCGAGGACACCGCGTATCACCCCACCGGCTGGACCGAGAGCACGTACTGGGACCACATGGGCTGGACCAGTGGGCACAGCGGCGACTATGGGCTGTCGGCAGGTCCGGTATCGAGCGGGGAGGGGTCCGTTTCCTCGATCTCGCAGGAGCTGACGACCGTGATCGGCACGGCGTACAGCCTGTCGTTCTACCTCTCGGGTGGCGCCACCTACGATGCGTCGTTCACCGCGACCCTCGGGGACACCACCGCGTCGTCCTATGTCAACGAGCTTTTCTCGACCTGGACGCTCGTCCAGTTCGCATTCACGGCGTCGGCCGCCTCGACCACGCTCACCTTCAGCTTCTACAACGATCCGAGCTACTGGTACCTCGATGACGTCGTGTTCGTCGACGCCGGCGGAGACCTGACGCCTCCGACCGTCACGCTGGCCCAGAAGGCCGGCCAGGCGGACCCGACGAAGACCGGCCCGGTCGACTTCGCCCTCGTCGCCGACGAGCCTCTCGACACGGCAACCGTTGCGGCCGCCGACTTCGACGTGGCCAACGGAACCATCGGCACGATCGCCTGCTCGGGTACGCCGACAGCGTGCACCATCCCGGTGACGCCAACGGCCGACGGCGCGGTCACGATCGCGCCATCCGCCGCCTTCTCGGTGAGGGATCTCGCGGGCAACACGCAGACGGCCGCCGGTGGGACCGACAGAAGCATCACCTATGACACGACGCCGCCGGTCATCACGGCGTCGCCGAAGGTGAGGGGCCTCAACGTGACCATCACCATCGTCGCCAATGAGACCGCGACGTGGGACTGCAGGCTCGGCACCAGCGGCTCGTGGGTCGAGAACTGCGGCAGCCCGTGGACGACGAGCTCCCTCCCCAAGGGAACCTACACGCTGTACCTCCGCGGAGCCGACACCCTCGGCAACATCGCGGAGGAGTCGTCAGTCACCTTCACCGTCAAGAGCGGCAAGAAGGCCCCGCTGAACTGACACCGTCCTCCCGGTGACACCCGAGCGGGGCCAGCCTCCTGGCGGCCCCGCTCGGACGCAGGGACGGCCGTGCCTGGAGCGCGATATGCAGCCGTGAGGCCCGCCGCGAGCGCGAGCATCGGTTGCACATCACCCCGGCTGCCGCAGACCACGAGGGCGACGCGCATCGGCTTCTCCGCTCGCGGTGTGCGATCTCTGGTCAGCGTCTCGGCTCCCAGCGGAACCATCGGAACGCGACCAGCGCCGCGCCGACGAGCCAGGCGACAAGCATCGCCACGTCCGTCCACTCGAGGCGCACGTGAGCCGGATCCAGCGCGCCGGCCAGCGCATGAACGAAGTGGACGAGCGGGAAGACCGAACCGATCGCGGTCAGCCAGTCCGGCATCGTCCCGCCGAACGGGAAGACATCCGAGATGAACGCGAGCGGCAGGAGGAGGGCAAGACTCAGGACGGCCATTGCGCGGCCGCTGGGCGCGAGCGCCGCGAGCGCATAGCCGCACGCCGCGAGCGTCAGGGTCCCGAGCAGCAGCACGGCGACGGCAAGCGGTACGCCCGCAGGTGACAGCTCGACACCGAAGAACAGGACACCCGCTCCGAACACGAGGATCGCGGTGACAAGGGCAATCCACAGCAACGACGCCGTCCGCCCGGCGAGGTACTGCCACGGCGCGAGTGGCGTCCCCCGAAGTCGCTTGAGGAGCAGGCGGTCGCGCGCCGTGGCGACGGCTTCCGGCATGTTCACGAACGCCGTGATGCTCGCCCCGTACGCGGCCATTCCGACCGCGAAGTACACGGCGAAGTCCATGCCCCGCGGCCGGAAGGCGGCGTCCGTCAGCTGCATGGCCATCAGGGCGTAGAGGCCGACCGGCATCGCGATCGCGAAGAACACCCATCCGACGTCGCGACGGGCCGACGTCGTCGCCCATCGGACCTGGTCGAACACGAGCGACGCCGCCGACGGCCGAGATGCCTCGCCGACCTCGAGCGTGCGCCGCCCGGGGCCGGGGGCCGCGGCGACCGATGGCCCGCC